>JAEWAA010000189.1 GCA_023391955.1 Bacillota bacterium
GGGAGGGGGACTACGACTATTTTGACAAGGAAGCCATCCGAGGTTTTATGAAGGAACTGCATGAGCTGTCCCATCATCTGGACGACTCCCGGGTGACGGCCATCCGGCGCTGTGAGTTCTGCAAGGATCTCGTCGACGTCTATTCCCCTTCCATCTGGGCGGGGTGGTACAGAGGCATTTATACCCAATACGAAACCTATACCCGGAATGAGTTCGAGCAGACCGACCGCTTCTTCCATATGGAATGGGGCGCGGACAATATGGCGGGACGCCACGTGGAAAAGCCGTATACCGGCTTTGCGGAGATTGCCTCGGAGACGACTGCGGAGGAGCGGGACGGGGATTTCCTGATGTCCGGCGGCGATCCCCGGGTTTCGGTGCTGGGGGACTGGTCGGAAACCTACTTCTGCGATCTCATTGACTGGCATCTGAAATGCCAGGAAACCATGGACTGGCTGACGGGCACCGCCCAATGGGTGTTTAAGGATTTCTCCACCCCGGTCCGCCCGGAAAATCCGGTGCCGTATGTGAACCAGAAGGGGGTAGTGGAGCGGGACCTGACCAAAAAGGAAGCCTTCTATGTGTTCCAGTCCTACTGGAGCAAGGAGCCGATGGTGCGGATTTACGGGCACTCCTGGAAGGTACGCTGGGGCAAGGCCGGGGAGAAAAAGCGGGTCCGCGTCTATTCCAACTGCCGCTTTGTGGAGCTGTTCGTTAACGGCGAGAGCCAAGGGGTGAAGGAGCGGAACAGCCAGGATTTCCCCTGCGCCGGCTTGCTGTGGGATGTGGTGCTGCCGGAAGGGGCTAATGAGCTGAAGGCTGTAGGCTGGGGCGGTACGCCCGGCAACAACGGCAGCGGGAACACCGGAGCGGGGAATGGCGCCGCAGCAGGGATAGAGGCGGCTGTGGAGGATCAGGTGCAGCTGCATTATCAGACGTCAGTCTGGTCGGCGCCGGCTGAGCTGCGGCTGACCACCCGCCGGGTGGCGGAGGAACGGGTGCTGCTGGAGGCGGAGGCCTACGATGCCAATGGGGTGTATTGCGCCGATGCCGCCTGCTTCGTGCGTTTCTCCGCGGCGGGAGACGGCAGGCTGCTGGATAATCTGGGCACCGCCCGGGGCAGCCGCCTGGTGCAGCTGGCCAACGGCCGGGCTGCCATCTATGCGGAGGTGAAGACGGGAGCCGGATTTGTGGCGGCCGTCTCCTCGGAGGGTCTTCCTGCTGCACATGCAGTGGTGGAATAAGTAATAACGGAAACCAGAAAACCGGATGGGGACTTAACAAGCCCCGCATCCGGTTTTTTTATGGCAACACACGGCCACTCAGCTTCGAGCCAGCTTGGATAGGAATTTTGCCGCTGCTTGGGCCAGACTGTTCGTTGGGGGATGTAAGGGTGGTGTACAACTGTAGCCTTTATTCCGTCAATTCCTGCACAATCCGCCGGATTTTTTCGGCGCTGCGGGACAGGGTCTCCAGCACCTCCAGCCAATGATCCCCGGCATGGATGTATTCGCTGTCCGGGTCCAGCGCCGGCTGGTTCAGCGCCAGCACCGCCCCGGCTTGGTTGCCGCTGTCGAAGGCGGCCAGGCTGCTCCGGATGGCGGCGATGCTGTAATTGTTCTGCCGCAGCATATAGATAATCCGCAGCCGGGCCATGTCGCCGCCTCTATACACCCGCTGCCGGTTCCCGCCGGACCGGGAGGGGGCGGTCAACCCGTTGCGCTCCCAGTTCCGCAGCACCTCCGGAGTTACCCCCAACAGTGCGGCGGCCTCCTTATGGCTGTACCCCTCCCCGGGAACGGATAGAGCTTCTCCTTCCGCCCAAGCCTTCAGCAGGGCTGCGGTTTCCAGAGCAACGGCATATTCCTTTTCCAGGAGCCGCTTATATTCGTCGGCCAGCTTCCGGGCCTGGGGGAGGCTCCATTCCCTCAAAGCCTCCACAATCCGGAAAGCCGCATTCCGCAGGGTGTTGTTGGTATACGGGTCACTTAGAATAATCCGGCAGACACGCAGCTGCGCCAGGTGCCGGACGGTAAATTGCCGGTAGCCGTTAACCCCGCGCCTGGCTTCGGAGAGCAGACCGCCCCGTTCGTAGAAGCGGATGGTGTTGGGATGAACCCCCGCTATTTTGGCCAGCTGGCTGGTGGTGTAGAAGCCGGACTGCCGGGCAGGGCTATCCCCGTGGGCGGGCGGAGGCGGGATAAACCGGAGGATGTCTCCGGCCCCGCATTGGAGTACCGTGCAAATCCGGGCCAGGACCTGGAGATCGGGGCGTTTGATTTCATTCCTCAGGTACAAATTCAGCTGGCTGCGCTGAATGCCCGCCAGCTGCGCCAATCGCGCCGGGTCTATATGCCGGACGCGGAGGGCCTGCTCCAGCGTAATTTCAACCTCTCCCCATTCTTCCATCCCAACCGGCCTCCTGTAAATAGCTATTTATTCTAACCCTCCAACTATACACCACCCTGGATCCGGTTTGCTATACTAAGCTGCGATCAAAGTGGAGGTGGGATTATGCCGCATATTATGGCGGAGGAATTAACGAAGGTTTACCGGGTACCTGTCCGCAAGGGCGGGCTGGGGGCAGCCTTTGCCAGCCTGTTGAAGCCCGAGTTTATGGAGGTGAAGGCGGTGGACGGCATCAGCTTCTCCATTCGCGAGGGGGAGATGCTGGGGGTCATCGGGCCCAACGGCGCAGGCAAAACCACAACGCTGAAGCTGCTCTCCGGTTTGCTCTGTCCCACAAGCGGCAGGGTGGAGGCGGCAGGCTGCATCCCGTGGAAGCGGGAGAAACGCTACCTGCAGAAGATCAGTCTGCTCATGGGAAACCGCAGCCAGATGCAATGGAACAACACCGTGTATGATTGTATGACCATCTTCCGGGATATTTACCAGGTTCCGGAGCCAGCCTTCAAAACCCGGCTTGCAGAGCTGGCCTCCATGCTGGATGTGGATAAGCTGATGCCCAAACGGGTGCGGGACCTCTCGTTGGGGGAACGCTCCAAGTGCGAGCTGATCCTGGCTCTTTTGCACCGCCCGGAAATCCTGTACCTGGACGAACCGACATTGGGGATGGACGTGACCATGCAGATGCGGCTGCGGGAATACATCGGTGAATATAACCGGAGATACGGGGCGACGGTGATTCTGACCAGCCACTATATGGCAGACATCACCTCCTTATGCCCCCGGGTGATGCTGATTACCGGCGGACAGCTTTCCTTTGACGGTCCGTTGACGGGATTGTCGGAGCGGCTTATGCCTTACAAAATGATCCGGCTGGCGCTGGCGGGGAATGGGGAGCTGACCCAGGAGCTGCTGGACAGCCGGGGGATTCCGGCGGAGCTGACCGAAAGCAAAAACGGCGCCTGTTCGCTGCGGGTGCGCAAGGAGAATGCGGTGCAGGCGAGTGCCATGCTGATGCAGACAGCGGATTTGGCGGAGTTCAGCATCACCGACCCGCCGGTGGAAGCGGTGATCGACAAGCTGTTTTCCGGGGAGGCGGCCCGATGAATTGGCGTGGGGGATGGGCGATGATCCGGGCCCAATTGTTTGGTTATCTCTCGGCAAAGGGCTTCTTCTGGACCCTCGCCTTAGGGTGGATGACAGGGCCCTTGATTTATCTGTTCGTGTGGATGACGGCCGCGGGAAACGGCACCATCGGCACCTATGATCGGAATGGATTTGCCGTTTATTACCTGTGCGTTATTGTCGTCAACCAGCTGACTTACCCTACCACCCACTGGTCAACAGCCCAGATGATCCATAACGGCTCCATCTCAAGCGCGCTGCTGCGTCCGCTGCCCCTTGTATACGGTGCAATCGGGCAGGAGCTGGCGGTGAAGCTGGTCTGTGTGCCCTTTGTTCTGGCGGTGGCGGCGGTTCTGGGGGTATGCCTGGGAGTGGACACCGGCATGGGTATAGGCATTGGTCCGGAGCATATCCCTCTGGCTGCGGCGGCTATGCTGCTGGCTGTGGGGATCCGCTTTTTGCTGGCGTACTGCCTGTCCCTTGTGGCCTTTTGGACCCGGCAATCCGGCGCATTGCTGAGTGTCAACGACACCTTGTTCTATCTTTTGGCCGGGCAGGTGGCGCCGGTGGCTCTTTTTCCCGGTGCGCTGAACCAATTGGCCTCCGTGCTGCCGTACCGCTATATGCTCTCCTTCCCGGTGGAGGTGCTCATGGGGACCGTGTCGGGTCAGGAGCTGATCCGGGGTTTCGCCATGCAGGGGGTTTGGCTGTTCCTGTTCTCGGGCATCTGCTTCTTTATCAACAAACAAGGCGTACGCCGTTATTCCGCTGTGGGAGGCTGAGGCATGAAAGAGCTAAAACTGGTGGTTACCTTTATCCGGATGGCCCTGCAGGAGGAATCGGCGTACCGGCTCAACTTTATGCTGCATCTGCTCAAGGCGGTGCTGGAGCTGGCGGGGAGCATCGGCGGCATCTGTGTGCTGTTCCGCAACAATGAAAGCCTGAACGGCTGGACTATGCCGGAAACGCTGGCTGTGCTGGGAGTTTACCTGCTGGTGCAATCGGTGAAAAATCTGGTGATTGGCCCGAGTATGAACCTGCTCGCAGGAATGGACGGCGAAATTGAACAGGGAACCTTCGATTATACCCTTCTGCGTCCGGTTTCCAAGCAATTTTATATCAGTCTGCGGAAATGGTCCCCGTGGTCCGTCTTTCATATGATTGTCAGCCTGGGGGTGATCGTCCTGGCTTTGGCCAGTATGGATAAAGCTGTAACGTGGGGGGCGCTGTTGGCCTTTGCCGCCGCTCTTGCCGTCGCCATCGGCATTCTCTATTCCCTGATGCTGTTCCTCAGCTCCATGGCTTTTTGGTACAGGGGGACCTATCTGCTCTGGATCATGGAGGATCTGATGCAGGCGGGGCGTTACCCCATGGGCATGTATCCCCGGTTTGTCCGGCTGGCGCTGACCTGGGTATTTCCGTTGGGCTTCATTGTATCTGTGCCGTCCCAGGCGCTTGTGCAGGACCCTCCCCTGGCGGCGCTTCTGGCAGGAGCGGGGATCATGGCTGCGCTGTTTATTGGGGCCTCCCTATTTTTCACGGCCAGCCTCCGCAAATACACCAGCGCATCCAGCTGAAAAAGAAATTTATTTTCATTCTCCCTACCCAGGAGTATAATGGCAAAAACCAATGTGTCTGGAAACTCAAGCGGGTTTTCAGACATGTCCTAGAGGGAGAGAGACAAACATGCTGCAATTCGGGGAAAATGGAGCTTTTACCATTGTGCAATTTACAGATATCCACTGGAAAAACGGTGAGCTGGGGGACGAGCAGTCCTATGCTCTTATGAAGCAGGTAATCGAGCTGGAAAAGCCGGAACTGGTGGTATTTACCGGCGACGTCATCCACAGCGAGGCCTGCCGCGATCCCTTTGCCTCCTACCGGGAGGCCGTTAGGGCGGCTACGGAGTCTGGAGTGAAATGGGCGGCTGTGTTCGGCAACCATGATGCCGATGCCCATGACGTGTCCAAGGAGCAGCTGATTGCGTTGCAGCAAGAGCTGCCTGGCTGCTTGACAGAAGCGGGGCCGCAGTTGGACGACAGGCTGGGCAACTGCTGCCTGGAAATCCGCTCTGGTGACGGGCAGCGGCAGGCAGCAGCCTTGTACCTGCTGGATTCCGGCGGCCATACGGACCATCCTGTGGGCGGCTACCAGTGGATCACCCACGGCCAGATTGGCTGGTATAAGGAGCAGGCTGGCAGGCTCCAGCGGGAAAACGGCGGAGTCCCGGTTCCGGCTTTGGCCTTTTTCCACATCCCCTTGCCTGAATACAACGAGCTGTGGGATTACCATACCTGCCACGGGATTAACTATGAGGGGATGGGC
>JAEWAA010000232.1 GCA_023391955.1 Bacillota bacterium
CTGTTATTCCAGGGTAGCGGGTTTTCTGACCAGCCTTCCCTGAATGCCCGGTTTATTATGCTTTTCTTCTCAGGTTTGTTACAATATAGAGGAACTTACTTGTAAACCTGACTGGGGAAAGGACGGAAATATTCATGTATGATGTAGCGATTATCGGAGCAGGACCCACCGGCGCAAGCGCCGCGCTGTTTACAGCCAAGGCGGGCAAAAAAACATTAGTGATCGACGCCAACCAAAGCATCACCAAACGGGCGTGGATCGAAAATCATTACGGCGTAAATGAAATTACCGGTCCGGATCTGGTGGAGAACGGCAAAAAGCAGGCCGCCAAATTCGGTGCGGAGATCATCACCGCCAAGGCTGTGAAGATTACCGCTGACGGTGAGACGCTGACGGTCGAAACGGATTCGGAGTCTTACCAAGCGGCCAAGGTAATTGTTGCCACCGGTCTGGCTACCGATCTGGCGGAAGCCTCCGGCATCGGCACCAAACCAGGCACCGAGCCGCGGGTGAAAACCGTCGTGGCTACCGACGCCACCGGCCAAACCAATGTGCCGGGCGTGTACGCCGCAGGCGCTGCTGCAGGCACCAGCCTGCACACCATCATTACCGCAGGCGACGGAGCGCGGGTGGCCATTGAGGTCCTGAGCGTCCTGAACGGCGAGCGTTATGTGGATCATGATGTGCTGAAGGCATAAGCGACGACTAACGAAAAAGAAAGCCGGTTCCCCGGATGACGGAAGCCGGCTTTTTTGGTATGCGCGGTGAGGCGGGGTGGCGGAATATCAACAGCGGCGTGGCGTGGCGTGGGTAATGGCGGTGAGGATCATGTCTATTCATTGTCTGAACAGACTCATCCTGCAAAAGTGCAGCTATTTTGCTGGAATTCCGCCTCTCCTTGTCCCCAAATGCAAAAGTGCAGCTATTTTCCGCCGCGAGGTACATTTTGCTCCCATCAGACGAAAATAACTGCACTTTTGCAGGATAGACCGTAAAAACCAAGGTTTGTTTACTAAATAAATGCACTTTTGCATTTCGGATAAGGGTGGGAGTAACGTGCCCACGTGCGCGGCCCTAGTAGAACACGGAGTATGAAAAGGCAATCAGCATCTGGAGGGGGAGCACTGTTCAACCCTCCATAGCAAGGATTAGCCTTCGCCGCGGGACAGCGCCGCCCGGCCCAGCCGGTCAGCCTCCCGCAGAGCTGCCAGCACGTCGCCGGGCGTCACGGGGAACGGCATGTTCCCCATGGGATTGTCCGGCAAGCAGGCAGCTTGGGCGGCAGGCCATAACCGGCTGTCCTCCGCTTCGCCCAGCCCGATTTGAGCCAGGGTTACTGGCAGCCCCAGGCCGGTGGAAAAGCCCAACACGGCCTCCACCTCCTCGGCCGGCGCCTGCTCCAGCACCAGCTGCACCAGGGTGCAGAAGGCCACGATCTCCCCAAGGAGATATGAGCGTGTCTCCGGCAGAAGCGTCAGGCCGTTGTTCACCGCGTGGGCGGCGGCCAAGCCGCCGTTCTCGAAGCCCAGGCCGCTTAGCAACAGCACCGCCTCCACCACCCGCTCCAGCGCCTCACCGGCGCGGTCTGCGGCGCAGGCGGCTTTGGCCGCAGCGGCGTCCGCCAGCAGCACCTCGTAGCAGCGCCGGGCGATGGCTTCGCCCGCCAGGCTTACACCGGAGCCGCCCGCTGCCCGGCTGTTGGCTCTGGCCTCAAACCAGGTGGACAGGCCGTCCCCCATGCCGGCCACCAGGAAACGGACGGGCGCCCGGGCGATGATGCCCGTGTCCACCAGCACTACCTCCGGCGGCTTGGCCAGAGTGATGTACCGGGAAAGCTCACCTGTGTCCCGGTACACCACGGAAACCGCGCTGCACGGTGCATCCGTAGAAGCAATGGTGGGCACGATGATAACAGGCAGATTCAGCTCATGGGCCACCGCCTTGGCCGTATCCAATGCGCTGCCGCCGCCTAAGCCCACCACTGCCGTACAGGCCTCCTGGGCACAAAGCTCGGCCAGCCAGCTGATTTCACCTTCCGTGCATCTCCCGGAGAAGTCTCCATATATAAGCGGGAACGGCTCCGCCCGCAGGGCCTCCTCCAGCATATGGCTGACCCGCTGCCGGTCGTCCTTCCCGGCCACCAGAAAAACCTTGCCTTCTCCGGCCACCCGGCGGACATATCCGCCCAGCTCCAACAGCCGGTTGTCCCCTTGGGTATAGATCGCCGGGGAAATAAAGCTGCGTTTCATCCAAAACCCTCCTTTGCCATAAGCCGGCCCGGCCAGCCTGTCCGTCTCTTCCTTAGGAACGGCGCTTACCCGGCCGGCTCCAGCTAAGCAGCTCAGCCTGCTGCGGAACCGTCGAAACGGATGCTTTTCAGCACCTGGCTGCTGTCCAATGTCTTCACTTCAAATAACGAACCTTCCAGCACCCCATACGAGGCCGGGTTATTTTCCTTGGGCAGGGTAATAGAGCCCGGATTCAGCAAATAGATGCCGCCGCGCTCCTCCGCAACCGGAACATGGGTATGACCCTGGATGAACACATCCCCCGCAGACAGCGCCGGCAGCTGGTCCATGTTGTGATGGTGGCCGTGTGTAACAAAAATCCGCCTGCCCTCGTGGAACAAAATCACATACTCCGCCAGAATGGGGAACTCCACCAGCATCTGGTCCACCTCACTGTCGCAATTGCCGCGGACCGTCACGATTTTGTCCTTTACACTGTTCAGCCGTGCCGCCACTTCCTTGGGATTGTAATCCTCCGGCAGCGGATTGCGAGGACCGTGATACATCAAGTCCCCCAGGCTGACCAGATAATCAGCTCCCTCCCGTTCAAACGCCGCAAGCGCCCGGTCCAGGCAGGAGATGGAGCCATGAATATCCGACAGAAAAAACAGCTTCATGCTTGTTCGCCTCGCTTTCTTAATCATACATATGGATAACTATACCAGAAATTTACGCCAGAAATCAGCCGCTCCAACCAAAAATCAAATTGACACATCCGTAGCACGCCGCTATAATGATTGTATACAATTTAATTTTATATCAACTAGATACAAATGAAAAGAAGGAGGACCCGCACCACCATGGAATCGCAATCGTTTATGGATTTGGATAAACAGCTTTGCTTCGCATTGTACGCTTGCTCCAAGGAAATCACCAAGATGTACCGTCCCCTTCTTACCCCGCTGGGACTCACCTATACCCAGTACATCACCCTGTTGGCCATCTGGAAGGAAGGCAGGATGAAGGTCAAGGATTTAGGCGAGGTGCTTTACCTGGATTCTGGCACTCTAACCCCCCTTCTGAAGAAGCTGGAGGCCAGCGGTTTCGTAAAACGGACCCGGGACGCCCAGGACGAGCGCAATGTCTGGATCGAAGTCACAGAGGAAGGGCGCAAGCTCCGGGAGCAAGCTTCGCATATCCCGCAAACCGCCTTTTGCCGCAGCGGCATGACTCCGGAGGAGGCTATTTCCCTTCACCGTCAATTAAAGGAGCTGCTTGCCCGGCTGGACAGCTTCGCTCCGTTTCAATTTCCACAATCCGAGCTTGAATAATCCACTATACCAAGGAGGCAATATAATGTCCGTTCATGATTTTTCCGTCAAAAATATCCGCGGCGAAGAGGTGTCCCTGTCCCAATACGCCGGCAAGCTGCTGCTGATTGTCAACACGGCCAGCAAGTGCGGACTCACTCCCCAATATGACGGCTTGCAAAAGCTCTACGAGCAATACGGGCCGGAAAAGCTGATGATTCTGGGTTTCCCCTGCAACCAATTCAACCATCAGGAGCCGGGTACTGAGGAAGAAATCGCCTCCTTCTGCAAGCTGAATCACGGTGTGACCTTCCCCCTATTTGCCAAAATCGATGTGAACGGCGACAATGCCGATCCTCTCTACAAATATTTGACCAAGGAAGCTCCGGGACTCCTGGGTATCAAAGCAATCAAGTGGAACTTCACCAAATTCCTCGTGGACGGAAACGGCAAGGTGCTGAAGCGCTTCGCCCCTACCGATTCCCCTGAGGATATCGGCAAGCATATCGAGAAGCTGCTGGCCTCCGGCGCACACGCCTAACTGCATACAAACAAGACCCTCCACCTGCCTTCCGGCGGGCGGGGGGTCTTTTAATTTGGGATCAGCCCAGGGTGCCCGGGGCCCAATTGCCTTGGCGGAACACGGCTTCCACCGTACCGTCGTAACGTTCGCCGTCAATATCCATATCTGCCGAACCCAGCATAAAGTCGGTATGGACCAGGCTCACGTTGGCGCCGCGGGCAATCAGCTCCTCCCTGGAATAGGTAGTGCCGTTCTCCATGTTGGTGGGATAGGCGCTGCCCAAAGCCAAGTGGCAGGAGGCATTCTCGTCAATGCCGGTGTTATAGAAAATCCGGCGCAGATCAGAAATCGGGGAATGGTACGGCACCAAGGCCACCTCACCCAGATAGCGGGCATTTTCATCCGTATCCAAAAGCGCTGCCAGATGCTCTTCCCCCACCTCGGCCTGGAAGCTGACAACCTTGCCGTCCTTGAAGGTCAGCGAGAATCCGTCCACCAGACGGCCGTTCAGGTTCAAGGGCATGGTGCTCTTCACAGTGCCGTTTACGCCGGTGCGCTTGGGCATGGTGTATACCTCTTCGGTAGGCATATTGGCCACAAAATAAACGCCGAAGCCGTTGTTTTTGCCGCCGCCCAGCCAACGGTGATTCTCGGCCAGCTCCACCACCAGATCGGTGCCGGGGGCTTTGAAGTGGAGGGATTTGTAGTTCTTGGCGTTCAAGGCATTGCGCTTAGCCAAAAGCACATCCAGATGCTCCTGCCAGGAGGCTACCGGATCGGGAGTGTCCACACGGTTCATCTTGAAGATGGTTTGCCACATGGCATCCACCCGCTCCTCCTCAGGCAGGTCGGCGAATACCTTGGAGGCCCACGCATGGGTAGGAGCCTTCACCAGACACCAGCTGAAGTCGCTGTTGCGGACATAACGCTGGAAGGTTTGCCGGGCCAGGGAAGCGGCCTTGTTGGCGCGGGTCACTTTTTTACCGTCGATGCCATTGTACAGATCCGGATCCGGAACCTTGATGTTCAAGAGCGCACCGCCGCCTTCTGCCAGCTGCTCCATCATTTTGGCCGTCCATTGGGGGTAAAAATCGAAGCTTTCATCCGGCGCATGCTCGAAGCGGGCACGGGTGACCTGCTCGTCATCCCACTGGACCTGCACATACTTGGCTCCTGCCTGGTATGCCCGGCGGACAATCTTGCGGGTAAGCTCCACCGTTTCCAGCGGGGACTCGATAAACAGCACCTGCCCGGGTTGGATATTCACCCCGATCCGGAGCACCAGCTCCGCGTATTTTTCCAGCATGTGATCGAATTCCTGATGATTGATACCGCTCATTCCAAAAACCTCCTGTTGATTGTTTGTTAAAATTGCGTGTGGTTAAGCGCCTGCTCCTGCCTGCGGTTCCGCATCACGGATAGAGATTCTTCTGGCGGAAATGGCCAAGGCCACCAGACATACACCTGCAGCCGTCCAGAAAACGGCATGGAGGGCACCCAGCATCGCCTCCGCCTCCGGACGGGAGCCGGACAGCTGATTCAACCGGGTGGAATACAGGGAAACGGACAAGGCAATCCCCGTCACCATTCCCACGTTGCGCACCAGGGCGTTCAGCCCGCCGGCTGTCCCCAGCTTGGACTTGGGTACGGCCCCCATGATGCTGGAGTTGTTGGGGGACTGGAACAAACCGCCGCCAATGCCGAACAAGGCCAGATGCAAAGCGACGGTCCAAGCAGATTCCTGCGTACCCAGCGTGTTCAGCAGCATAAAGGCCAGCGCGTTAATGCCCAGCCCGGCCGTCGTCAGAAGCTTGTACCCGATGCGGTCGGAAAGCCAGCCGGAGAACGGGGCCACCACGGCCATAAACACCGGATTCACCATCATGACATAGCCGGTTTTCTCGGGGGAGAAGCCCAGCACCCCCTGCATGTAGAAGGGCATCATCACATTAATGAAGAAGAGGGCGATGAAGGAAAACAACGCTGCGATGTTGCCTACGGCAAAGGTGCGGTTCCGGTACAGGGTGAAATCCAGCATCGGATAACGCGTCCGCCGCTCCCAATAATAGAAGAGAGCAAGAACTACCAGCGAAGCGAGGCCGCCTGCGATTACCGCTCCCGTCATCCAGCCCCATTCCTGAGCATTGGAGAGAATGTAGAGCAGCGCCGATATCCCCACCATAAACAGCACGGACCCGGTGTAATCGAAGGGCTCCTGGGGCTTCTTTTCCCCGTTTCGGGGCAGGATCACCAATCCGGCGGCAAAGCCGATAATCGCGATGGGCACGTTGATCCAGAAGATCGACGGCCAGCCCAGATGGTCCACCAGAATCCCGCCGATACCCGGACCGGTTAATGAACCCAGGGACACCATGGTGCCGACTATGCCGATGGCCTTGCCCCGGTCGCCGGCGGTGAAGGTCTCCGCCACAATGGCCTGGCTGTTGGTCATGAGGCACGATGCCCCCAGCGCCTGGAGAATCCGGGAGAGGATCAGAACGGTCAGGGTCCCCGACCATGCGCACAAGGCCGAACCCAAGGCAAACAGCAAAAAGCCGACGTTGTACACCCGGCTTCTCCCGAATAAATCGGACAGCTTGCCCATAATGGGCAGGGTGGCACAGATGGTCAGCAGATATGCAGTCAGCACCCACTGGACGTCATGGAGGGGAACCGCAAGCTCTTGTGAAATGGTGGGCAGGGCCACATTGGCTATGCTGCCGTCCAGCGTGGCCATAAAGGTACCCACGGAAACATTGGCCAGAACCGCCCACCGGCTGAAGCTGCGCCCTGCTCCGGAGGGAGACGCTGAAGGATTCATGCGGATGACACTCCTATCTCTCGTTGAAATTTGCTTTCCTCGCGCACATTCTATTGATTATACACCCGTACTTAGGCTCTTGTGAAATCCTTTATCCCGGGTATCCGCATAGGCATCCGCCCGCACCCTCCCCTTTTGCCTGCATAGGCTGGAGTACAAGAAGCATACGAGCTTTTTGCATACGGGAGGTGGCGTACAGATGGATATTACACTGGTTTCGGTCCATTGGCTGTATCTGCTGTTTATTGTGCTCATTATCGGCTTCATGATCCGGCGTCTGGATACGACGGTGCTGTGCATCTCCGGGATTTTTCTTCTGGGGCTATTGGCCACCGGCGATCTTCCCCGATCTGTCAGCGGGGTTTTCGGCAGCTTCATCTATGCTATTAAAGAGCTGCTGGGCACCATTCTGATCATCTCCATCATTGTAGGACTCAGCCGGGTGCTGACCCGGTCCGGCATCAATGAAACCATGATCTCCCCCTTCGCCCGGCTGATCCGGAGTCCCGGACTGGCGTATTGGGTGACCGGTATCCTGATGATGGTGATCTCCTGGTTCTTCTGGCCATCTCCCGCCGTGGCGCTCATCGGCGCCGTGCTGCTTCCCGTGGCCGTCCGGGCCGGGCTGCCCGCTTTGGGAGTCGCGATGGCGATGAACCTCTTCGGCCACGGGATCGCCCTCTCCAGCGATTACATCATTCAGGGCGCACCCAAGCTGACCGCCGATGCAGCCGGTATCCCCGTAGGCGATGTGGTCGCCGCAAGTGTGCCGCTGGTGCTGGTGATGGGCGCGGTGACCACCGCCGTGAGCTTCTGGTATATGCGCCGGGATATGAGAAGCGGAGCTCTGACCATGCAGACCGGGCTGAAAGCGGACGTAGCCGCAGCAGGCTCGACCTCCGGCAGCGCTTCGGCTCCTCTGTCCCCCAGGCTGCGGTTGTTCTTCGCCATCTTGGTACCGGTGCTATTCGCACTGGATGTGGTGCTGATGTTTACGATGAATCTGCAAGGCGGGGACGCCACCGCACTGGTCGGCGGCACTGCGCTTCTCCTGATGCTGTTTATTTCCATGGCGGTCCACCGCAAAAAAGGGCTGGAGGAAGCCACCACCTATATGACCGACGGGTTTTTGTTCGGCTTCCGGATTTTCGGCCCCGTCATCCCCATCGCCGCCTTCTTCTACCTGGGGGACTCCGCCTTCTTCGAGCTGTTCGGCAAGGTGCTGCCGGAGGGCTCCCACGGCATCGTCAATGACCTGGGCAGCGCCCTGGCCTCCGCCGTGCCCCTGAATCCCGCCGTCGGCGCGGTAACGCTGACTGCTGTCGGCGCCATTACGGGGCTGGATGGCTCGGGCTTCTCCGGCATATCGCTGGCGGGCTCCATTGCCAATCTGTTCGCCGCCTCCATCGGCCATGGCATCGCCACGCTGACGGCCATGGGCCAGATCGCCGCCATCTGGGTAGGGGGCGGCACGCTGATCCCGTGGGCGCTGATTCCGGCAGCCGCCATCTGCGGCGTGGACCCCTTCGAGCTGGCCCGCCGGAACGTGAAGCCCGTAGTCATCGGGCTGGCAGTCACAACGGTTTTCGCTATGTTCCTGCTGTGATGGTCCCGGGATGGGCGGGATTCCTTTATAAAGTAACCTGCTGCTCACCGTTCCGAATTATCGGATGCTCGCCATCACCGGCTGTCGGACGCTCACCGTTCCGGGATGCCGGATGCTCACCGCCCCTGGACGCCGGATGCTTGCCCGCCCGAGCAGCCGAACGCTCGCCATCCTTGCTATCGGACCGTGGTTCCGTTATTTTGCCAAAAACCGCCTTTTTGGCGGTTTCGCGGACACACGGTACGTTATTTCACTCTGCAGGTGTCCAAACCGACTGATCTCCTGCAAATAGCGGCTCCCCAGTCCGCATAAGTGGAAAAACGACGTGTTTTCGCCAAATAAGGACTCCTCTGTCCGTTACGCAACGGGATGCAGCCGGCTGGACGCGGACAGAAGGTCGGTAAGCCGCTGCATTCCTTCAACTAAACAAAGAGCCGCCAGCGGAAGGTTCGTGCTTCCGACGGCGGCCTTTTGAGCTGGTGGGATTGATGGAGCCGATGGGCTCATGGAGCTGGTGAGGTGAGTAAAGCTAGTAGAACTAGTGAAGTAGTGAGGCTGGTGCAGCTAGTAAGGCTAGTGCAACTAGTGAGGCTGGTGGAGCTAGTGAGGATGGTGGAGCTAGTGAGGCTGGTGGAGCTAGTGAGGCTGATGCACCTGATGTAACCGCTAGGGCTGCTGAGCTACTGGGTTGCAGCATCCTGCCCCCGGGGCTGGAACAGGCGCTCGGCCGCCTCCCGCTCATACAGGCCCAGCCGCTTGGCCTCGGCCAGCAGACGGAAGGTGTTGCGCCGGCACAGCGCTTCGATGTCCTGCAGCACCTCCGCCGCTCCCGAGCGGACATGGCCGAAGAT
>JAEWAA010000276.1 GCA_023391955.1 Bacillota bacterium
GGCCAGCTGCTCCGCCGTTGCTCCCGAGCCTTGTACGGCAATGGCGTTGTATAGCCCATCCTTAGCCGTCAAGCCTCCGGCGGACAACGCGTTCAGCTCCGACCAAGCTGCTGCGGGCAGGAACACAACCGGCGTATGGCTGAAGGATTCATGCTTAACAAATCCGCGCACCGTCCATGTTAGGCCGGATGCCTGGTCCCTGAGCACCGATCCCAGCTGCACACCCGATTCCTGCAGGCTGTCATCGGCGATAATCTCGCCCGCAGACAAGGCGGCAGGAGAGAGCCCCTCCGTTGTGTCCGGCGCCAGCCATCCATTCAAGTCCACCGCAAACAGCGTCACATCCAGCTTGACGGAATCGCCTTCGGGAACCAATGTGGTCATCCTCAGGCTTAACGGTGTAGCATTCCCGGCTCCGGCAATCCGCCGCGCAGCCTCCAATGCTTCGTCCCCGATCTGTGAACGGGTAAACCGGTTATCCGAATGCTCCTCCAGTATAAAATGCGTGGCTTTCATATTCTTGACAGCTGCAGCGCTGTCGTAGGCCAGCCCCTGGGCCAGTCCGGTGACGAACAGGACCAGGAACGCCACCAGCACCATAATAACGGCGATCAGGGCATAGCGGGCCTTGGCGTGGCGGAGCTCACGTATAGCTAGAAACATTTTCGCTTCCCTCCTCGTCATGAATCAGGTCATGAACCCAGTATAGGAAGCCAAAATGAACGCCGTGTGAACGCCGGATTACAAGTTGGGCAGAGTGACCGTAAACAAGGTTCCCTCCGGACCGCTGGAGACCTCAATGGTCCCGTTGTAGAGGCGTACGATCTTGGCGGCTATGGACAGGCCAAGCCCTGTACCTCCGGCATCACGCTCACGGGCAGCGTCAGCCTTATAGAAGCGGTCGAACAAAAAGGGAAGATGCTCCGGAGCAATTCCGTCCCCGTTATCCTGGATCAATACCCGGCAGCCGCCGGCCACCTGCTCCGCACGGATATCCACCGTTCTCCCTGCAGGAATGTATTTAACGGCATTGCCGATGAGATTGGTCCAAACCTGCATAAACAGCACTTCGTCCCCGTGCAGACGGATCGCCTCCGGCACGGACAGCTTCACAAGCAGCGACTTTTCTTCAATTTGCCACTGGAATACCTGGACAGCTTGGCGGATTTGAGTCTTCAGGGAGAAGAGATTCCGCTGCAGCGCCTCCCGTCCCTGCTCCAGGGTGGAGAGCAGCAGGAGCTGCTTGCCCAGAACCGACAGGCGGCGGCTTTCGTCACCGATAATGCCTGCATAATGGGCTCTTTCGCCAGGAGAAAGCTCCTGCTCGGCCAGAATTTTGGCAAAACCCTGAATAAGGGTGAGAGGGGACTGGAATTCATGGGAAACATTAGCCACAAACTGGCGCCGGCCTTCATCCACACGCTCCAGCTCCTTGCCCATCAGCCGGAAATTGCGCGACAGCTCCCCGATTTCATCCCGCCGGGAAACGGGAAGCTCCATATGGTAATGTCCCTGGGCGATCCGTCTTGTAGCCGCGGACAGCTTGGTGATGGGCTTCACTACGTAGCGGGTGCTCACCAGGAAAAGCAGAATGCTGACGGCCACTGCGAATACACCCATCAGACCGAAGAAAATACGCAGCTCCCCAAACTGCAGGATGACGTCCGGCCGCAGAAACAGGGCATAATTCCGCTCCTGGAAACGGAGGGGGACACCTACCGAATTGCTCAGCGCATTTTCAAAAAATCCGGAGATAAACGCCTGATTGGGATAATCCGCAACACCGTGATAGGGTGTACCCTCCAAAACTCTTTCCTTGATGCTGTTGTCCAGCTCCCGCTCCCGGAATTCACTCCCGTAATAACGGTCATCCCCGCGGTTATCCGTCAGATAAATCTGGTACCCCAGCGCGGCGGCATTATGCAGATAGCTGTCCACATCCGTGCCCTCCCGTTCCGCATACGACTGGAGCTGCTTCGCAATGCCAATCAGCTTCGTATCATTATAGGGCTTCAGCTTGGCGTGGTAATAGATATTGGACCCGAGAAAACCCAGGATGCAGCTTAAGAGAATCACTCCAAGCGCAACCAAACACACCCGTGTATATAAGGATTTCATCCGTTGTCCCCCAATTCCAGTTTGTAGCCGATGCCGCGGACCGTCTTGATGGTGAAGTCAGCGGTGTAGTCCGCAAATCGCTGCCGCAGCCGCTTGATATGCACATCCACGGTCCGGTCATCCCCCTGGTAATCCGCTCCCCACACCAGCGTAATCAGCTCGTCACGGGAGAAGAGGCGTCCGGGGAATTGGGCCAGCTGGGACAGGAGCTCGAATTCCTTCAACGGCAGGAAAAACTCCGTTTCGCCGTCGGTAACCTCCACATTCTGCCGGTCGATGATAATCCGGTTCAACCGGAGCCGGTCGCTGGCCGTACGGGTATAACGTCTGAATAAGGCCTTCACCCGGAACACCAGCTCAGCAGGCTCGAAGGGTTTGGTCAAATAGTCGTCGGTGCCCCGGTTATAGCCTTTTTCTTTATCCTCCAGCTGGTCCCGGGCGGTAAGCATAATCACCGGAATATCCGCATGCTGCCGGATCCAGGCGCACAGCTCATAACCGTCGGCGCCGGGCATCATAATATCGATAACGGCCAGGTCCACGGCGCTTTCCTCCAGCAGCCGGATGGCCTCCAAGCCGTCGCGGGCTTCCAGGACCCGGTACCCTTCCTTGGTCAAAACATACCGGAGCAGCGTCCGGATATTGGCGTCGTCATCCGCCACAAGCAGATTTTTCATGGGGGTAACCTCCATATGGATGAAGTGAAGCAATGTTGTTGTGCTCAGGATCAGCCTTGCCGCAGCCGGGTAGGGGGGATTCCATGGAACTGACGGAACACACGGTTGAATGTGCGCACATTGCTGAAGCCGCATTCCAGCGCAATGTCCAGCATTGTACGGTTGGTGCCGCGGATCAATTCCTCCGCCCGGCTGACGCGGATGGAGTTCAGATAAGCTGGGAAGCTCATGCCCGTCATGCCCCGGAAGAACCGGGAGAAGTAGAAGGGGCTCATCTGCGCGGCTTGGGCCGCCTGCTCCATAGTAATATCCCCGGAATAACCCTGCTCCAGGAAATCCAGCACCCGCTGCATCACCCGCATATTGGCCACCCGCCGTTTGGCATTGCCTTCGTCCGCCGGTTCCAGCTCCATATGGCGTACGGCATAACCGCACATTTCGTGCAGGATGCCGGTGATGATCTGCTCATGGCAGGGACCTGCCTGCTGCCATTCCTCCTGGGCACGCTTCATAAGCGCCTCCATGGCAGCGGCGAGGGTGAAATAATCATCAGGAGAACGGGCGCCTGAGGTTTTGGTCAAAAACGGGGAAACGAGCCGCACATCCTGGGGCCATCCTCCCGGCAATCCGATAAGTCCGGGATGGAAGATCTGGATCAGGAGGGCAGAGGGTTCCTCCTTGCTGTCATAGAAATGGATGTCCCCGCTTGCGCAAAAAGCAAAATCCCCTTGCTCCAGCCTGCGCACCTCACGGTTTATCCCCATCCAGATGGCGCCTTCCTTTACATAAACCAGCTCGACCTCTTGATGCCAGTGAGCCAAAAAATGGATATTACGCGTCACAAAGGATTGGAAGCGGAGATTGGTCCGGTACTGCCTGTTCTCGTGGAAGGCTCTCATGCGTTTGCCCCTTTGCTGAGTTTCATGTTATCTCGCTAATGTGATAAATATAGCAAAAAATGTCCATATCCTCAATGTAAATGGCGAGAAAACAAAGCGGCTGCGGCGTACAATGAAAGCGAATCAACTGATCTGCAGAGGCAGAAAGGATGGCGAAGCTGAGGATGGCACAGGTAAAGCAGGCGTTAATTGTAAAAGGTGGCTGGGACGGGCATGAGCCCAATCAGGTTTCCCGGATTTTTGCGGATATATTGGAGCAGGAAGGATTCCAGGTGGAGGTTTCCGATACGTTGGACAGCTTCCTTGACCAGGAGAAGCTGCTTGGTCTGGATCTGATCGTTCCGGTCTGGACCATGGGCGAGATCAAAAAGGAGCAGCTTGAGCCGGTGTTGAAGGCAGTGGAAGCTGGCGTTGGTCTGGCAGGCTGCCACGGCGGGATGTGTGACGCCTTCCGCAATAGCACTGAATGGCAATTTATGACCGGGTCCCAATGGGTAGCCCATCCGTTGAACGACGGGGTGGAATACCGGGTGAACATAGTGGCCTCCTCCTCCAGCCCGATTGTGGAGGGCATCAAGGATTTTACGGTCGTGTCCGAGCAATATTACCTGCATGTGGACCCGGCGGTTCAGGTGCTGGCTACCACCACGTTTCCCGTAACGGAGGGGGCCCATTCCGCCAACGGCAGCATTGTGATGCCGGTGGTCTATACCAAACGTTGGGGCAAGGGCAAGGTTTTCTACAATGCCTTGGGTCACCATGCAGATGTGTTTGATATTCCCGAAGCTAAGGAATTCATGCGCCGCGGCTTCTTGTGGGCAGCCCGGAGCGGGGAAGGGGTATAAATATGGACAAAATAAACATTGGCATTATCGGCTGCGGCAATATCAGCGGCATCTATCTCACCAATTTGACCCAAACCTTCGCCAACACCCGGGTGGCGGCTTGCTCCGACCTGGATTTGGACAGGGCTGCCGCTGCCGCGGAGCAGCATGGCATTCCCCATGCGCTTGGCACCAGTGAACTGCTGGCCCGTGAGGATATCCAAATCGTGGTGAATCTCACCACGCCCAAGCACCATTACGAGGTATCCAAACTAGCACTTCTGGCCGGCAAGCATGTATACGTGGAAAAGCCGCTTACCTTGTCTCTTGAGGAAGGGACGGCGTTGGTGCAGCTGGCCAAGGAAAAAGGTTTGATGCTGGGCTGCGCTCCGGATACCTTCCTGGGCGCCGGGCTGCAGCTCTGCCGCAAGCTTATCGACGACGGCTACATTGGCAGACCGGTGGCGGCAACGGCATTTATGGCCTGCCACGGCCATGAGCACTGGCATCCTGCGCCGGAGTTCTATTACCAGGGCGGCGGCGGTCCGATGTTCGATATGGGACCGTATTATCTGACGGCGCTGGCTTCTTTATTGGGAGCGGCGAAGACGGTTTGCGGCATGACTGCCTCGGCATATGAGGAGCGGACCATTACAAGCGCACCCAAGTTTGGCCAAAAGATCCCGGTGGAGGTGCCTACGCATGTAGCTGGAACCATCCTCTACCAAAACGGTGCTGTTGCTACCATGATCACCAGCTTTGACGTCTGGAACAGCAAACTCCCGAGGATCGAAATCTACGGAACGGGTGGCACCTTGTCCGTTCCCGATCCCAATACCTTCGGCGGTCCTGTTCTGCTGCAGCCTGCCGGACGCAAGGAGGCGCTGGAGATTCCGCTGATCCATGCATATGACGAGAACAGCAGAGGGATTGCCGTGGCAGATATGGCCCGCTCCCTGATCACGGGGGATACGCACCGGGCCAACGGAGAGCTGGCCTTGCATGTGCTGGAGCTTATGCATGCATTCCATACAAGCGCCGATAGCGCACAGTATGTGCAGCTGCAAACCTCCTGCGAACGTCCGGCTCCGCTTGCACCGGGACTGGTTAAGGGATATTTGGACCCCGCTTAATTGGGGGAGAGTGCCTCTTGACTTTTGGTGTCGGGCGCTGGTAATATGAGTTCAATTCATATTGCAATGCGCTTGACCAAAGACATGACCGCCATTGACGGGCCGTTCAGAGAGAGAAGCCACCGGCTGAAAGCTTCTCCGGCTAACGGATGTGCAGGTTACCCCTTTGGAGCAGTACCGGTGAACCCCGGGCCTCTGTGGCTGCGGCAGTATCCGGTACCGGCCGGTCTTCCGTTAACGGACTCCTTCAAGGACCTGAATCCTGCTCCGGCTTCCCCGTATGGAAGCTGACGCGGGCCAGGTTGAACCAGGGTGGAACCACGAGCTAAACGCACTCGTCCCTTTTTGGGACAGTGCGTTTTTTTGCTTTTCATCCACTAAGAAAAATTGGAGGAGTTAAAAATGGAAAAAAATAACATGTTGCCAATTATACGCCAAACTGCCGCTTACGTTCTGGCCCAAGCTGTGAAGCAGCTGTATGGGGCGGAGCAGGTGAAATTAGGTGTTGGCTCGGTTACCGAGGATGGCTTCTATTACGATTTTGACGTGGAGAAACCGTTTGTTGCCGAGGATCTTGCCGCTCTGGAGAAGGAAATGGAGCGGATCATCCGGGAGGACCGCCCCATTGTCAACCGGCTGGTCAGCCGGGAGGATGCGGCCCTGCTGCTCCGCCGGGAGCCGTATAAGCTGGAGCTGTTGGCCGGGTTGCCTCTGCAGGTGGGTGGCAAGCTTTCTCTTTATGCTCAGGGGGACTTCCTGGATCTTCAGGAGGATGCAACACTATCGTCCACTGGCGGCATCAAGGCGGTAAAGCTGCTTCATGCGGCAGGCGCTTATTGGCAGGGGAATGCCAACAACCGGATGCTGCAGCGGGTGTACGGGACTGCCTTCGCCAAGAAGGCCCATCTGAAGGAGCATCTGCACCTGCTGGAGGAAGCGCAGAAGCGGGACCACCGGAAGCTGGGCAGGGAGCTGGAGCTGTTTATGTTCTCCGAGGAAGCGCCGGGGATGCCCTTTTATCTGCCTAATGGGTTTGTGGTTCGTTCTGAGCTGGAAAACTATCTGCGTGATGTTCAGAACCGCCAGGGCTACCGGGAGGTGCGCTCTCCCTTAATGATGAACCGGCGTTTGTGGGAGCATTCCGGCCACTGGGATCACTACAAGGACAATATGTATTTCACACAGGTGGATGAGGATGCGTTTGCCTTGAAGCCCATGAATTGTCCCGGCCATATGCTGGTGTTTAAG
>JAEWAA010000305.1 GCA_023391955.1 Bacillota bacterium
GGCCAGGATGGAGGTCCGCTTCCGGACAGCCATGCTGCCGGCAGGGCATCCCAATACGGTGTCCATCCGGGTGCAAAGCACCGACGGCCGTGAGGATACGGTAACAGGAGCATCCATCGGGGGCGGCAATATCGAAATCTCCCGGGTGAACGGCTTCGATGTCCGGTTTACCGCGGACTACCCCACGCTCTTGGTGTTCCACCGGGACCAGCGGGGGATGGTGGCGGATATCTCGCGGCTGCTCAGTGACCGGGGGATTAATATCGGGCATATGAATGTAAACCGGAAGTCGCGGAGCGGCGATGCGCTGACGGTTGTAGAAATGGATGAGCCGGCAGAGCCCCAGGTGCTGGAGCAGCTGTCCGGGCTGGCGGATATAAGCAGGATCAGTGTGGTAAATTTACGAAACGGGTGATCGGATGCGCTTCTCAACCTTGGAGCAATTGGCAAAGCTGTGCACAGAGGAAAACCTCACCATCGGGCGGATGATGCTGCGGGAGCAAGCCGCGGAATCCGGCATGGCGGAAGAGGCGGTGTACCGCCAGATGGCGGATTATTACGGCATCATGAAGGAAGCGGTAGAGCGGGGACTGACGGAGGACACCCGCTCCCGCAGCGGGCTTACCGGCGGGGATGCCCGCAAGGTGATGAAGCATGGAGCCGGGCCGGGGGCCTCTTCCAACCTCGGCCAGGATGCCGGGCGGGCCATGGCCTACGCCCTGGCGGTGTCCGAGGTGAATGCGTCTATGGGCCGCATTGTGGCCACCCCCACCGCAGGGTCCTGCGGGATCATTCCGGGTGTGTTCGTCAGCACCCAGGAGCGGTTCGGTTACGATGACGAAGCGATGACCTATGCGCTGTTCGCCTCCGGGGCCATCGGCTTCGTAATCGCCAACAACTCCTTCATCTCCGGCGCCGAAGGCGGCTGCCAGGCGGAGGTGGGCTCCGCCATCGGCATGGCGGCGGGAGCCTTGACGGAGCTGCGTGGCGGCACCCCGGAGCAGGCCATCCACGCGGTGGGCCTGGCGCTGAAGAATTCCCTGGGCCTCATCTGCGATCCCGTAGGCGGCCTGGTGGAGATCCCCTGCATCGTGCGCAACGGCTTCGGCGCCGTCACCGCACTGGCCGCCGCCGACATGGCGCTGGCCGGTGTCCGCAGTGTCATCCCCTCCGACGAGGTGGTCCAGGTGATGCTGGAGGTGGGATCGGCCATGCCCGACGGGCACCGGGAGACCGCCAAAGGCGGCTTGGCCCAAACCCCGACAGGGCGCGCTATCATGCGCCAGCTCTATGGCAAGGGCCAAGGCGAAGGAGCACCCGAATAAGGGGCAGCCGTATAGAGGAGTCCGGAAATGAGGAGCTGCCGGAGGGCGGAGTCCGGAGACCGGTACTCAGAGACTGCTTGGGCAGAAGCTCTAACGAAATGGACGCCCCCGTGGGAACGCGAACCTCTACCGAAATGCAAAAGTGCATCTATTTGGCAAACAAACCTTCGTTTTTACCGTTTATCCTGCAAAAGTGCAGTTATTTTCGTCAGCTGGGAGCACGATGAACCCCACCGCGGAAAATAGCTGCACTTTTACATTTCGGGCGCACGGAGAGGCGGAATTCCAGCAGAATAGATGCATTTTTGCAGGATGATTCTGGATTAAATTGGTAACAGGAGATTATAGAAGTCGGCATACGCCGTTAGCAGCAACGCTTACACCCCGGCGCTCTGCAATTCCTCCATAAACGAACGGAGTGTATTCGAGACGCACGTATCTTTCCGCCGGATGAAGATGGTGGTAATCTCGTTATACGGCTTCGGAATGGCAAACCCATGCAGGGTCCCTTCATCCAGCAGCCTGCGGACCGAGGACCGCGGTACAATGGTGATGCCGATTCCGGCGGCAATGCTGCCGATGATGGTTTCGAAGGAGCCTAATTGCATGATTTGCCGCGGAATCACCCCCTCATCCTTCAGCCAGCGTTCCAGCCGCTCCCTGTACCCGCATCCTTTATTGAAGAGCAGCAGCGGCTTTTTGGTGACATCCTCCAATGAAAACACGTCGCTTTTGGCAACAAGGATCAGCTCCTCCCGGAACACCTCCTGATACTCAATCAACGGATGCTTCACCGGACCGGTCACAAAAGCGCCGTCCAGCTTCATCCCCGCCACGTCCTGAACCAGCTGCTCCGTCACACCCACCGTAAGAGACAGCTCCACTTGTGGATGTTTTTCCAGATAGGAGGACAAAATACCGGGCAGCTTGATCACGGTTTCCACAATCCCGATATTCAGGATGCCGGACGGCCGATCTGTCCCAAAGGCGTGTTTGATCTCCTCCGCTTTCCCCAATATATCCTCCGCATACACCATCAGCCGCTTCCCCTCGGCATTGAGCACCATGCCCCGTTTATGCCGGTAGAACAGCTCCGTCTGCAGCTCCTTTTCCAGCTGCTTAATTCTCGCCGTAACATTGGATTGGACATAGCTTAGCTCCGCTGCAGCCTGGCTTACACTCCCTAATTCTGCAACCGTTTTAAAAATCCGCAGATCATTCAGTTCCATCGATTCTTCTCCAAATTAGAATAAGTATCATTATAAATGATGATAAGTTCCATTTTCAATCATTTTACTCCCGGCTCCCTCCTCCTTTATGATGATAAAGATTTTACACAGCATGGGAGATGAGGGTGTTGTTCAAAAATAAAGTAGTAGTAGGCTCCGTCCTTTGCCTGACAGCCAGCGTTTCATGGGGCGCCATGTTTCCGGTGGCACATCGTGCGCTGCAGTACATAGATCCTTTTTATTTTGCATTTATCCGCTATCTGGTGGTCACGGTGATTCTCTCGGGTTTGCTTCTATTCAAGGAGGGGAAGGCCGCCTTTCGCTTGGAAGGAAAAGGGGGAAAGCTGCTTTTTTGCGGAACGATGGCCTTTACGGTGTATAATTTCCTGGTGTTCTCCGGGCAGCATCTGATGGGGGAAGCCGGCACCATTACAGCCTCTATCATGGAAGTGCTGATGCCGTTGATTTCCATTCTCCTGCTCTGGGGGAAAACCAAAAAGAAACCTGATACCAAAACTCTGCTCAGTATCGGCATCGCATTAACCGGCGCCTTGCTGGTAATTACTAACGGCAGCCTTTCCTTTTTCACAGAGGCCTCCCAGCATGTGTTCCCCGTGCTTCTGATCTTCACCGGGGTTGTGGGATGGGTGCTTTATTCGCTCGGGGGCAGCAGCTTCCGGGGATGGTCCACACTGCGGTTCTCCACCTTAACATGCCTGTTGGGAACGGCTGTCTCCATGGTCATTGTTGCAGCAGCGTCCTCCCTCCGTCTGATTGACGTTCCGGATTGGAATACCCTGGCCTCCATCAAATATGAGATGTCCTTTATGGTTCTCCTGCCCGGGCTGGTGGCATTGGTAAGCTGGAACGCCGGACTCAAGGCCCTTACTCCCGTTAACGGCATTCTGTTTATCAGCCTGGTTCCCGTTACAACCTTCGTGCTGATGGGCTTCCAGGGCTACAGGATCAGCCCCTATGAGCTGGTTGGCGCCTCCTTGGTGATCCTCGCGCTGATTCAGAACAATATGAGCCAACGGAGGAGCTTGTCCCCCCGGTATTCGTTAAACCTCAAGACAACGAAGAGCAGCTTCTAGGGTGTGTTTGCAAACTCCGAGGGGAGCAGATTTTGCTGAATTTTCGTTCCAGGCAAGGCACTTTCGCGAAGGCGTACCGGGGGTACGTCAAGCGGAAGTAACGATGCAAGGGACGAAAAGACAGTAAAAGATGCCCTCAAGCGGGTTTGCAAACACGCCCTAACAAATGCAAAAAACTCCGCCCTCCCACTATGGAAGAGGCTGAGTTGTTTATTTCGGCAGCATTATACCTTCTGCAAATCCTTCAAGGTAGCCAGCAGCACATTAAAGGCGGAGATGACCTTGGGTTCGCCAATGGCCGGAACCAGATGCAGCAGAATGCCTTTGATATCATCCACGGTCATGCCCACCTTCAGTGCCATGGCATAATGCACCCCAAGCTGCTCGTATTGCCCCATGGTGATCAAGGAGGAAATCAGGCAAACCTCCCGCCATTCCGGGCTGATGGACTTGGTTTGGAAGATATCCCCGTAAGCCACCCCCAGAATATATTGGGCCAGCTCCGGAAAATGCTCCTGAATGGGGGCAAGAGCCTTGGCCCCGTAATCCCCGGACAAATCGAGAAAATGCTCCAGACCGATCTCGGATGTTTCTTTCATATGCAAATTCCTCCTTGGAAAATGAAAGTATAAGGGTTGTAAAAATTAGTTCATCACCAGCACCCGGTGGGCGGTAGGCGGGATTTCCGAACGGTCGGTGAGAAGCTCGATCACGGCTGCGCGCTTCAGGGAAACGGCCTCCTGCACCGCTTGCTCGAATTGCTCCATGGTTTCGCAGCGGAAGGCGGCAGCACCCAAGGACCGGGCAAATTGGCTGGCATCCATAGGCACCTCGAAAATTGTTCCGTCGATGCGGCCGGTGGTTTTTTCCATCCCCTTCAGGGCCATATCCAGCTGCTTGTTGTTCACCACGATGAAAATCACCGGAAGCTCCTTGCACACGGCGGTGTTGATCTCCGCTCCCAGCATCATAAAGCAGCCGTCTCCGGTAATGCAGAATACCGTTTCGTCCGGGGCGGCGCATTGAGCGCCGATGGACATGCCGATGGCGTTGCCCATACAAGCAAAATAGGAGTCAAACACGAAGCTGCCCGGGCGTTTGACCTTGTACCATTTGACCGCGTTGAAGCCGTGGCTTCCGTCATCCACATACAGGGTAGACCGCTCCGGCACCAAATCCCCCATCCGCTGCATCACTGAAGCCAGAGATAACCCCGGCAGCACCGGCAGGGCATCGGAATAGTTCACATGGGTCTCGGTATCCCGCTTGGGCAAAATCGCTGTTTCCACCGCCTCCAGACACTGCCGCAGATTATGCCGCAGATCCCCGGTTACCGGGATGGTCCGGGAGGTGAGAATTTTGCCGACGAAGGTAGGGTCTATATCAAATTGCACCAATGTGGCCGGATGGTTCTGGGGCTTCAGGTTGCAGATGGTCATATCGCTCAGTCGGGAGCCCATCACGATGAACAGGTCGCTGCTATTGAGCAGCCCGTCCCCATGTGTGCAGCCGCCTACGCCCACAGGCCCGTGGTACAGTGGATGATCCCAGGCGATGGCACCTTTGCCGCCGGGGGTGGTGACGACCGGGATGTTGAAGGTTTCGGCAAAATGGACCAGCTCCTCATGGGCGCCGCAGCGGTTGACGCCCTTGCCGGCAATAATCACGGGGCGCTCCGCCCGGTTGATAGCCTCGATAGCCCGTTCCCGGCTGCCCAGACTCACCAGCGGCTCCCGCTGGGGAATGACAAGCCGGAATTCCTCCAGTCGCTCGGACTGGACATCGAATGGAATGCAGAGATGTACGGGACCGCCTTTGCCCTCCAGGGCAGCCGCAATAGCATGGTTGAATAAGGTCGGGAAGTGGTCCGCCCGCTCCACCAGCTTGCTGAACAGGGTAGCCGGCCGGAACATGTCCGCCAGATCGGCCAGATAGGAAGTGGAGTCCTGGCATTGGGGCAGACCCAGCTCCTTGATGGATTGATGTCCGGTGATGAACAGGACGGGGAGATTGTTGGCTTTGGCATGGGCGGCTGCGGTCAAGAGGTTGGTTCCCCCCGGACCGGAGGTTCCGAAGACCACTCCCAGGCGGCCGGTCTGCAGCGCATAACCTGCTGCGGCAAAACCGGAGCTGGCCTCATGTCTTCCGGGAATAAATTCTATGCCGTAATCCACCATTTTCAATGCTGCGGGACAAATGGACTTGCCGATAATGCCGAATGCATGGGTAACCTCCAGGCGCCGAAGGGCCTGGGCCAAATGATCTGCAACCGACTTCAATACATCTCCTCCACCCTGTGTAAGAAATTCTGTAATATTACCTTAATATAAGGATAAATCTACTTTAAAATAAATCTTTTGGTTTATTTTGTCAATGAATAATTTGTAAAATTTTGCAACAATAATGGGAACGGGATTTTTTTGGAGACCTGCTACAAACCCGGCCCGGCATCCGTCTTAATAACGAAAGGGGGACGGCGGCACCATGAAGGAAGACGCACGGATACCTGAGCTATTCCAGCGGCTGTTCCGGGAGCATTATCCTGGCGTGGCCCGGAAGCTCTATGCATTGACCGGGGATTATGCGGCAGCCGAGGATTTGGCCCAGGAGGTGTTCCTGCGGCTCTACCGCAATCCCCCCGACCGGCTGGAGGCCGTCGGCGCATGGCTCCACCGGGTGCTGACCCGGGTGGGCTACGATTACCTGCGGCAGCAGGCCTCCGGCAGGACCTTATTGGCCAAGGAAACCGCCCGTGTGGCTGTTTGGTCGGACGGCTCCTCCCCTTCGGGAGAGACGGAGGTTATCCGCGAGTGGGAAAAGGACGTCGTCCGCCGGGTGCTGCAGAAGCTCTCGGACCGGGACCGGACCGCCCTGCTGCTGCGGGAGGAAGGCTACAGCTACGAAGAAATTGCCCGCAGGCTGGACATAAATCCGAAAATCGTCGGCTCCCTGCTGGCGCGTGCGGAGGAGCGGCTGAAGAAAAAATACGGGCAGGAGGAGGAAGAGCATGGCGGACGGAAAGAAACGAACCGGCGGTGAGCCGGTGTTTGATACGGACAGAGCGTGGAAGCGGTTTGAGGAAAAGGCGGGCGCAACAAATGAAGAGCTTCAAGCCCGGTGGGAGAGGCTTCAATATCAATACGAAGAGGAAGGTGCAGGAGAGATGAAACAAACGGAAGTGTTGGGGACAGTAAAAGAGGCGCCGGCTGTTATGGGAGAGAAAATGGTTGAGGTGAAGCGCTACGTGGCAGATAGCTCCTGGCGGGCAGAAAAGCCGGGCAGACGCCGGCTGCGGAGATGGGCTGCGGGAGCGGCTGCCGCTGTGGTGGCGGTGAGCCTGTTTGCGACACCGCTCGGTGACCGGGCATTGGCGGCCATGATGCAGACCTTCCGGGTGCAGCATATGGTGGGTGTGGGCATTTCGGCGGATGATCTGACCGCCATCTCCAACCTGCTGGAGCGGGGGTCCCCGGAGGGTGACCAAAGCTTCAATCTGGCGCAATTCGGCAGCCTGACCCAATCCGGCGGAGGAGAATCCCGGACTGTATCCTGGAAGGAAGCCAATGAGCGGCTGGGCGGTTCCTTGATCCAACTGCAGAATGCCAGCGAACCGGAATACCAGCCGGAATCCTCCCTTACCTTCACACTGAATGTGCAGGCCGTCAACCGGATGCTGGCGCGGTTGGGCAGCCCGACCCTCCTGCCCACCCAAGCCGATGGCAAGGCCATCATGCTGCATGTTCCGGATGGCATTGCTTCCGAGGGCATCCTGTCGGGCAAGCCGGTGCGTCTGCTTCAATTCGGCAAACCCGTGCTGACGGTGGAGGGCGGCATCGATCCGGCCACTGTCCGGGAGGCCATCCTGGGCCTGCCTGTGCTGCCGGACAACCTGCGGACCAAGCTGGCCGCCATCGGGGATTGGCAAACCACCCTGCCGGTACCGGCATATGAAGGCGTCACAACTACAATGAAGCTCGGCGGTCATGACGCCCTGCTGGTTACGGACGGCAATACCCGTTATGTGTTCTGGCTCGAAGGGGAGCGGATGGGCCTGCTGAGCGGGACTGCCCAGGACTTCCCGACGGAAGCCGCTTTCCGCAAGGCAGCGGAGGAGCTTGTCCGGCCATGATGATTGACACGGCTGAGCTGACCAAAACCTACAATGGCCGCGGCGGCTGCCGCGGCATCACCCTGCAGGTGCCGGAGGGCAGCATCTTCGGCCTCCTGGGCCCCAACGGTGCGGGCAAAAGCACCTTCGTCAAAATGCTGGCCGGTCTGCACCGCCCCGATTCCGGCGGCGGGACCGTGCTCGGCCATCCGCTGGGCCGGCCGGAGGCGCGGCGCAAGCTCGGGTATCTGCCCGAGCTGTTCCGCTTTCAGGATTGGCTGACCCCCGTGGAGGTGCTGCGGTTTCATGCCCAGTTAGGCGGACTCCAGCCGCGTGAGATACGCGGCGCCGCTTTCCGCACCCGGATGCGGGACACGCTGGAGCTGGTGGGGCTGGCAG
>JAEWAA010000398.1 GCA_023391955.1 Bacillota bacterium
GTCCGGAGATGGACCGGATCAGCCTCATAAGCAGGTTATTCGCCGCCGCTTCCCGTCCGTCGTCACCGGGAGCCCAGGCGGTCCGCAAGGCCTTGATCCTGGCCTCACAGTCCTCTTGGCCGGGACCGCGCAGAGTTTGGACCTCGGCGGTTTCCAACGCGGCCAGCTCCTTTGCCTCCCATACGCCATTCCGGTGGGTAACCGCAGCCGCCTGGAACAGGATCATGGTCATGTGAAGCGGGTTGGCCGTATCCGAGGTCATCCACAGCTCACGCCCCGGACGCAGATACAGAAGGCTGCCTGGCCCCACAGCTATCTCCGGCCCGTCCAGGGTAAACCTGCCTGTTCCTTCGTGTACCCAATAGATGCTGTGAAGATGAATACTCCTGCGTGTGTCCTGCCAGCCCGGCAGCGGAGGTTTATCATAAATTAGCTCGATTTTGAGCATCAGCTCGGAAAAACGGATGGCCATCTGTCCTCTCCTCTCCTGTCCGAATGCCTGTTTTGAACGCTATCCCAATTGTACATGATCTCTGTCCCTTTTTTACATGGAGAAATGAAGTATCGGGTGTTACGCTTTCTGTAGAAATCTAAGGAGGCAAAATCAATGAACCGCTCATTTACGGATCATGCCGTACGGCAATGCAGAAATTTGGACGGACTGTGGGACTTCGCCACAGATCCGGAGGATATCGGGCTTTCTCAGGATTGGCAAAAGCAGTTTCCCGCCGGCCACGGACAGATGTATGTGCCTGCCTGCTGGAACAATGAGCTGGGACTGTATGATTACCGGGGCGCCGCTTGGTACCGCACTCAAGTGAACCTTCTGGAGGAACAAAATCTGCAGATTACCTTTCATGCTGTGCAGGGATTTGCAGAAGTGTTTTGGGATGGAGAGCAGGTAGCCAGTCACTTCGGAGGGTTCACGCCCTTCTCGTTTATCGCGCCTCATGCTGTCCCCGGTGTACATGAGCTGGTAATCCGCACCGATAACCGACTGGGTGAGGATACGATTCCTTATCATGTGGTGGATTGGTTCCACTACGGCGGCATTATCCGCCCTGTGGAGGTGCAGGTGCTGCCTGATGTCTTTATTGAAGGGTTAAAGATGGACTATACCCAAGGGGAAGACGGGCAGCTGGAAACCTCCTGCAGGGTAACGCTGCGTTCCTTGGGTGAGACAACGCTGGTGCCAGTGTCCTTGACACTGGAGGGCGAAACCATTGGGCAGCAAACAGTGGAGGTGCCTGCCAACGGCTCGGTCAGCCTGAGTTTCCCCCATACGGTGAAGAATCCCCGACTGTGGGATGTGGGCCAACCGGAGCTGTACATGGTACGGGCGGTAACAGCTGAGGACGATCTGGCTGACCGCATCGGCTTCCGGTTCATCCGTGCGGCCGAGGGCAAGATTTATTTGAACGATAAGGAAGTCAGCTTCCAGGGGGTAAACCGCCATGAGGAGCATCCCGAATGGGGCTTTGCCTTCCCGCCCAAGCTGATGATGAAGGAAATCGGCATCCTGAAGGATCTGGGCTGCAATTCCGTCCGGGGCAGCCACTATCCCCAATCCCCTTATTGGATCGATCTGCTGGATGAAAACGGGCTGCTCTACTGGAGCGAAATCCCCATCTGGGGAGCGCTGCTGCCGGTGCCGGTAATCGGCAATCCGGTGGTGGAGGAACGGGCCAAAACCATGATCACCGAAATGATTCAACGGGATTTCCATCACCCCTGCATCCTGTTCTGGTCGATCCACAACGAAATCGACACCCGCAGCCAGGAAGCATATCATTTAAGCGAGTCGTTATCAGGACTGGTTCGGAAGCTGGACACAAGCCGTCTGGTGGCATATGCCACTATGCATCCGCTGGATGATATTGTGATGGGTTTCTTTGATGTCATCGGCATTAACTATTATCACGGCTGGTACAACGGCAAGGTGGAGCAGTTCGAGGAGATGCTGCAGGGTTTCCACAAACAAGCCGCGGCCTTGGGCTGCGCCGGCAAGCCGGTGCTGATGACGGAATTCGGGGGAGCCGGTATTCACGGGGATACCGGCTGGGAGCCGCGGCTGTTCAGCGAGGATTACCAGGCGGAGATTCTGGCAACGGCCCTGCGTATATTCCGGACTGACCCCAAAATAAGCGGCACCTTCATCTGGCAATTCGCGGACATCCGGGGCGACCTGCGCAGCGAACGCGGCTTCTTCCGGGACCGGGCCAGAAGCTTCAATAATAAGGGGCTTCTGAACGAATACCGCAAGCCCAAGCTGGCTTACCGGGTGGTGCGGGATATTTACCGGGCGGACCGGTATCCGCTGTCCTGACCGGAAGAGCGGATGCGAACGGGAGGGCAAGGAAATGATACCCCGCCATAAAAACCTGTGTTATAATCGCTTCAAAGGCTTGTTTGATCATGGAGCGTGATGGATGTTGGAAGAACTGATGAAGCAGATCCTGCTTGAGATGCAGCAGCTTAAAGCTGAGGTGCAGGGTGTCAAATCCGAGGTTCAGGAGGTCAAATCCGGGCTGCACCAGGTTCAATCCGAGGTGCGGGTGTTAAATGCCAAGGTGGACCGGATCGAGACGAAGCTGGATGCCACGTTTGAGCATGCGGCCAAAACATCGGAGGAACTCACAGAGTTAAATGGAAAAGTAAGGTATGTGAACCGCCGGATTGCTGATGTGGAGCTGGAGTTTTACGGCCAGAAGGATCAGCAGTAAATTCTTATATAGAGTAGGCCATCATCCTTTACGGGAGATGGTCTATTTTTGTTTTGGCTGCTGCTCCCCATACTTATGCTTTCCTCTATTTGGATGAGAGGCTCTTTTTGATGAATCCCGCCCCATTGTGCTATAATAAAATATCTGGCCTGTCTACACTTATCGCCGGGTCATAATTGAATAGCAAATCTGCACCTGAAAGTCGTATGACGCTTAAGCTGCAGGAGAGGTTCGCGAACTCCCTCTAAAAAAAACTACAGACACCTTCGGGCCGGCTTTTTTTCGCCGCGTACCCTGAGGCTTGTTTTTTGCGGATATCCGGTCCTCTCGTTTTTCCAACATCACTTGGAGAAGGAGAGATTTTTTTATGCTTAAAAATGAAAAGGCCTTTGTTGTTTTCAGTGGCGGCCAGGACAGCACCACCTGCCTGTTCTGGGCCAAATCCATGTTTGCGGAGGTGGGGGCTGTCACCTTCGATTATGGCCAGCGCCATAAGGCGGAGATCCAATGCGCCACCGAAATCGCTAAGGAGCTGGGCGTCCGTCAGACCATCCTGGACATGTCCCTGCTGAATCAGCTGGCTCCCAATGCGCTGACCCGCCAGGATATCGACATTGACCAGAAGGAAGGCGAGCTGCCCACCACCTTCGTGGATGGACGGAACCTGCTGTTCCTGAGCTTCGCTGCCATCGCCGCTAAACAGGTCGGCGCCCGGCATCTGGTCACCGGCGTATGCGAAACGGACTTCAGCGGATATCCCGATTGCCGGGATTCCTTCATTAAGTCGCTGAACGTGACCTTGAATTTGTCCATGGACTACCCCTTCGTGATCCATACGCCCCTGATGTGGCTGGACAAGGCGGAAACCTGGCGTCTGGCGGATGAATTGGGAGCCTTCCAGTTTGTCCGCGAAAAAACACTCACCTGCTACAACGGCATCCCCGGGGACGGCTGCGGGGAATGTCCCGCCTGCAAGCTGCGCCGCGCGGGACTGGAGAAGTATCTGCGGGAAAAAGGAGGCACACAATGACCCACGATAAACATACCTGCGGTCCGGGGGCCTTCGCCATTCCGGAGCGTGTCCAGCGTCTGGGCGAGGATATCCGCCGGGATCAGCTGCAGTATCACCAGCGCCGGGTTATGGTGGTGAAGGAGTTTACCTTTGATGCCGCCCATCATCTTCACGCTTACGAGGGCAAGTGTATGAACCTGCACGGCCATACCTACAGGGCTGTGTTCGGGATCAGCGCCATTCCCGGTGAAACAGGGCTGGCGATGGATTTTGGGGATATTAAGGATATCTGGAAAAGCTCCATCGAAGGCTGGCTGGATCACCGTTATCTAAACGAAAGCCTGCCCCCGATGAACACCACTGCCGAAAATATGGTGGTGTGGCTGTTCAACAAGATGGAGGAAGCCCTGCACTCCGAGCCCTACTGCGGGCAGATCCGGCAGGGACGGACGGAGTTCGTCCGCCTGTTCGAAACCCCCACCAGCTATGCCGAGGCCAGACGGGAGTGGATGGTGGATGAGTAGTATCCAGATGGAGACCACCAACGCCGCAGCCACAAACGCAGCCAACGCCACCATCCCGGTTCTGGAGATTTTCGGTCCGACGGTGCAGGGCGAGGGGATGTCCATCGGTCGGCGCACCATGTTCGTGCGCACGGCTGGCTGCGATTACCGCTGCTCCTGGTGCGACTCCGCCTTTACCTGGGACGGCAGCGCCCGGGACGAGCTCAAGAAGCTCAGTGCCGAGGACGTATGGACGGAGCTTACAGCCTTGGCAGAGGGCGGCTTCGATCATGTAACCCTGTCCGGAGGCAATCCCCTCCTGCTGCCGCAGCTGGGCAGCCTGGTAGAGCTTCTGCAGGCCAAAGGCGTCCGTACCGCTGTGGAAACCCAAGGCTCCGTCTGGCAGGATTGGGTCCTGCTGACGGATGAGGTCACCCTTTCGCCCAAACCTCCCAGCTCCGGCATGACCACGGATTTGGCGAAGCTGGACAACTGGGTGGCCCGGCTTAAGGAGGGGCGTCCGTTAGTTAACGCCACAACAACATCTGCTGCCCCGCGCACAGGACCGGCGTACAGCCTGAAAATTGTGATTTTTAACGGGGAGGACCTGGACTATGCGGTAAGGTTGCATGCCCGGTACCCGGAGGTTCCCCTGATCCTGCAAACCGGCAATCCTGAACCTGTCGGCGGCGAAACGGGAGATACCGCTCTGCGGCTTTTGGCAGCCTATGAGCGCTTGCTCAGTTTGGTTATGGAACGCAAGGAGTTGAAGGACGTGCGTGTGCTCCCGCAGCTGCACGCTCTGGTTTGGGGCAACAAACGCGGGGTATAGGTAGGGAGTGTTTGAAAACCCGCTCAAGGGCATCTTTCACCGCCTTTTCGTCCCAGGCTATCGTCACTTCCGCTTGACGTACCCCCGGTACGCCTTCACGAAAGTTCCTTGCCTGGAACGGAAATTCGGTAAAATCTGCTCCCCTCGGAGTTATCACACACCCCCTAGACACAAGGAGGACCATACAATGGCAGGAAGACAATCGGATGAAATGCAGGATTTGACGCTGTTGGGCAATCAGGGGACCCGTTACCCGCAGGACTACGATCCCTCCGTTTTGGAGAGCTTCGATAATAAGCATCCCAACCGGGATTATTTCGTGAAATTCAACTGCCCCGAATTCACCAGTCTGTGCCCCATTACCGGGCAGCCGGACTTCGCCACCATCTACATCAGCTACATCCCCGATATCAAAATGGTGGAGAGCAAGTCGCTGAAGCTGTACCTGTTCAGCTTCCGCAACCACGGGGATTTTCATGAGGACTGCATGAACATCATCATGAACGATTTGATTGCCCTTATGCAGCCGAGGTATATTGAGGTATGGGGCAAATTTACGCCGCGCGGCGGCATTTCCATCGATCCTTACTGCAACTACGGCAAACCTGGCACCCCCTTCGAGGAAATGGCCCGCCACCGGCTGATGAATCATGATCTGTACCCCGAAAAGGTGGACAACCGATAATGGAATCCAAAACACGCAGGATTGCCGGCATATCCTTGTTTGTGATGGGAGCCGGTTTCGTAGCCATGCTCCCATTTCAGGAATATGCCGCTGCCCGGCTTCTGGCAGGGGCTTTTGAGGCGGGGCTGGTAGGCGGCCTGGCCGACTGGTTTGCGGTGACGGCTCTGTTCCGCCATCCGCTGGGCATCCCTATCCCGCATACGGCGCTGCTGCCCCGGAACCGGGAGAAGATGACCCAGGCGCTGGTAACCATCGTGCAGAATAATCTGCTCAACAAAGAAAGCCTGGTGGATAAGCTCCGGGAGTTCGAGGTGGCAGAGCGCCTGATGGGCGCTGCCCGCAAAGGCTTAGCCTCCGCCCGCTTTAAGGAAACCGCCAAAGCCTGGGTGCTTTCCCTGCTGTCACGCCCTTTGGACAAGGCGTGGAACGCTGTGCTGCCCCAAGCCTCCCGCTTCGTCCGGTCCCGGGATTGGGCAGACGGGCTTCTGTCCGTAGCCGGCGGCGAACCTGCCGTGCGGCAAGCCACGGAGAAGCTACTGGACCTGGCCGTGGACAAAGGAACCCACTGGGTGGTTACCGACGATGCCCGGCGTATGATGGGGAAGCTGGCTATCACCGCCATCGGCGGCCTCAAAATGAACGGACTGATGCAATTTGCCGTGAATGCAGCGTTGAACTATTTTGACGAGGACCAGATTGGCAGCGCCATCCAGCTTGCTCTGGTCACCAAACTTCGGGAGATCAGCCTGGAGGGCCATCCGACCCGGGAGTCCATTCTGGCCTACCTGAAGAAGGAATGGGATGTCCAGGTGCAGTCGCCGGAGAACCGGGACAAGTGGAATGCCAAGCTTCAGGAGCTTTTGGGCAGCTGGGTGGAAGGGGACAAACCGCTTGCACTTCTGGAGGAGCTGCGGGCCAAGCTGCATGATCAGGTGGAAAACGGCGAGCTGCTGGAAAAACGGGTGTTTCCCTTTGTGGAGGACAATGCGGAGAAGCTTAGCCGCAACGATCGCCTGCTGGGAACCGTCAACAGCTTCCTGCAGGATATGACGGTCCGGTTCCTGGAGGCTAACCATTCCCGCATTGGCGGCCTGGTCCGGGAGAACATCGAGAAGATGGACAACGACACCCTGATCGCTCTCGTGGAGGACAAGGCCGGCAAGGATCTGCAATGGATCCGGGTAAACGGTGCTGTCTGCGGTTTTTTCCTGGGGCTGGTGTTCACCACCGTGCGGATGCTGCTGGCGTAGCGGATGCTGCTGGCGTGGTTTAATGCTGCTGGCGTAGCGGGATGCTACTGGCATAGAGGTTTTGCTAACGGGAGCAGTCCGGTTTGGGTACTCTTTTGAAAGGTGAATGCCTTCCATGGCCATCTTTTGAGGGCAGCCGGAATGATAGCGAACAGCATTTGTATGCTATTTGCCAAAAATGCCGCTTTTCGATTCAATAGCATACATAAAATGATTGCTATCCCTGGTTTTTCACTCGATTCGGGGCGTTTTTAAGCCCTTAGCGAACATTTTATGTATGCTATTCATCCATTTTCGGCCGTATTTGCTAAATAAGAAACATTTTATGGCGCTTACATTCCATACATCCACCTATCCAGGCAGCCAGACTCGATGTACGCCCCAATCACGCCCTAGTCATGCACAGTCATGCTCAGTCTCGCCCATCCGCGCCCAGCCCACAACAAATAAAAAGACCATCCCCCTGCAACGCGGCCGTTACAGAGGGAATGGTCTTTATTTGTGTCTACTTGTTCAAGTGATACGGCACGGTGGAGATGGTGACGTCCTTGTATTTGAACAGGTAATACCGGATCAGCAGGCTGGTTTGATTATGCAGGATATTCTGCCACCAGTGTTTAGGAATAAACTGCGGGATCAGGATGGTGATGTGCCCCGTCTCCGAGTTTTTCCATTCCACCGTTTCGATGAATTTCACCAGGGGCTTGATGATGCTTCTATAGCGGGAACGCAGCACAATGAGACGCACGCCACAATCCCATTCCTCCCACTTCTTCTCCATCTTCTCGATATCCTCATCGTCAAAGCCGATGTACACCGCTATGACATTGTCGGTCATGGACTTGGCATAGCTGATGGTATTCATAACCACCCGTGTGATGCCCGCCACCGGAATGACAATCGTGTTGCCCTTGGCTTCCGGCTTGTCAGTAGCAAGATCAATCCGCAGCTCATCCGCAACAGCCATGTAGTGGCGGTGAATCTGCTGGAACATGATGTATACTACCGGCAGGAAGATAAAGACCATCCACACCTGGCTGAACTTGGTGAACAGGAATATCAGCGTAATCGCCAGCGTGGTCACCATGCCGACTCCGTTAACCAAGAACCGGATCAGCCAGCCCTGAGGCTTTAGCCGGTACCATCTGCGCATCATCCCCAACTGCGAAAGCGTAAAGGGAATGAAAACCCCGATGGCGTACAAGGGGATCAGGTTCTCCGTGTACCCGTTAGAAACGATGGCAAGAACCCCTGCCAGGAGGCCCAGCACGATAATGCCGTTGGAGAAGCCCAGCCGGTCGCCGCGGATCATAAAGGCGTGGGGCATGAACTTATCCTTCGCCAGCATAAAAGCCAGCAGCGGAAACGCGGCATAAGCAGTATTGGCTGCCAGGAATAGGATCAGGGCAGTGGTGCCTTGAATGAAGAAGTAAATCGGTCCACGTCCGAATGCGGCCTCTGCAATCTGCGAAACCACCGTTACATCCTTCATGGGAGCAATGCCGTAGAAATAAGCCAGCAAGCTGATCCCCAGGAACATGGAGCCGAGGATAATCCCCATCAGCGCCAGTGTGGACGCCGCATTCTTCTCGGAGGGAGCCTTGAAGCTGGGGATGGCATTGGATACCGCCTCGACCCCGGTAAGGGCCGAGCAGCCGGAGCTGAAGGCCTTCAGCAGCAGAAACAGGGAGATGCCGGATACATCCAGGCCAAACTCCGCAGGAGTGGCCTGCACATCCCCTGTAGCCACCCGGAAGAGGCCTACAATAATCATCAGGAAAATACCCGCCACAAACAGGTACACGGGGTAGGCCAACACCTGGGCGGACTCCGTAATGCCGCGCAGGTTCATGATCGTGAGGAATAATATCATCACCAACGCAATTTCTATCCGGTACGGGTGCAGGTTCGGGAAGGCCGAGGTCACCGCATCGGTAGCCGCAGAGGTGCTTACCGCAACCGTCAGGATATAGTCCACCAGAAGGGATCCGCCTGCCACCAGGCCGGTGCGGACACCCAGGTTATCCTTGGCCACAATATAAGCGCCGCCGCCTGTGGGATAAGAGAAAATGGTCTGCCGGTAGGACAGCACCAGTATCGTAAGCAGAGCCAGTACCGCAATGGAAATCGGAATGGAATACCATAAGGCCGCAAAGCCCAGCGTAATCAATACGATCAGTATTTGCTCCGTACCGTACGCTACGGAAGACAAGGCATCCGAGGACAGGATGGCCAGTGCCTTCAGCTTGCTGAGCTTTTCGTCTCCCAGCTCATGGGATTTCATAGGTCTGCCGATCAAAAACCGTTTTAAGCGCAATAACATCGTTTTTCCCCGCCTGTGCTGTTTAATAGGTATCAATAAGCTGTTTGTAAACGGGAAATCAGGAAGTGAACCATTCATCTTGGTTAGAATTTGTTCTACCGCCGCATCATATCCTCTTCCGCCATCCAAATGTCCATCCATTTTCAGACAGCAAAAAAAACACCACGAAGAGCCGTTCTCCGTAGTGCCGACGCACCAAGAGCCCCCTTCCCCTTATCAACGCTTGCGAGGTTAGCTGCCGGATTCGGACGGCAAGAGTCGCCCTACCCATACGTCTGGACAAGCCCGCATAGGATTCACCCCGTTGTTCCCATCGGGCCGGTAAGCCCTCTTGAAGAACAGTTGGTTCCCCCGTATCCCGCCAGCCGCGGGACTTCAGCGATACACCAGGAACATCCATTTGTGATTCCTCAGTTACAGAACGTATGTTACTCGTTTCGGCCTTCCTTGTAAAGGTTCGGATTCAAAGGGAAAGGGGCCAGATTTCGCTTACCAGTGTGGATGGAAGCGATTTCTGTCCCCTAATTCATCCATTATCTTCATTGTTCTGGCTGTATCTCCATTTATCGTTAAGGAAGAATTTCGAATACGTTGTTCAGACGGGTCAATTGGAACACCTTCAGCACATTAGGCGCCAAAGCCTGCAGTCTGATCTTGCCCCCGGCCTCCACGCACTTCTTGTAGGCACTGACAATAACCCCCAGCCCCGTACTGTCAATAAACCGGCAATCGCTGAAATCCAGAAGAAAATGTGTTGTCCCGCTGCTCACGTATCCCCGCATGCTTTCTCTGAACAGGGACGCTTCCTCAATGGAGAAGGTGGGAGGAATACGTATGACCTTTTCCTGCTGCATGTTAGTCACCTCTTAATTTGATATTCTCAACCATACCCTCCAGCTCATTGGCCATCGCACTGACCTCTTGGGCGGACGAGGCAAGGTTGCTGACCGTAGAGGACTGCTCTTCGATGGCGCTGGACACACTTTCGCTATTGGACGCGGTTTGCTCGGATATGCTTCCCATAGAATCAATAAGGCCGATAATTTGGTCGGAGGTGGCTACCTCGTCCCGGGTAATCTCTTCAATTTCCTTCACATTATGGGTGATCACCTGGACAGTGTCAATAATATGCATGAAGGCCCGGTCCGTTTCCTGGACGATGTCGACTCCTTGGGTTACCGCGGAGGAGGCTCCCTTCATGGCGCCCACGGCTTTGCCGATCTGATCCACCATGCGTTCCACCAGCTCCGATATTTCATTGGCCCGTTTGTTGGATTCCTCGGACAGCTTGCGGACCTCTCCGGCCACCACCGCAAAGCCTCTGCCGTTCTCCCCGGCCCGGGCGGCTTCGATCGCGGCATTAAGCGCAAGCAGGTTGGTCTGCTGGGCGATGGCGTTAATCACACCCACAATTTCTGTCACCGTGGCGGATTGGGTGTTGAGGGAAGCCAGAATGGCTTCGGTTTCGCCCGTGCTGATGCTGATGGTTTCCATGGCTTTAACGGTTTCCTGGACGCGGATACGTCCGTCCTGAGCGGCTTTGTCGGAGATGTCGGCGTTTTCGCTGGCTGTGGAGGCTTTGTTCAAGGCCAGCTGCACCAGACTGGACAGCTGCACCAGCACCTGGGACGCATTGACAACGGAATCGTTGTTGTTCTCGGCCCCTGCTGCAATCTCCTGCATATTGGCGCTGATCTCTTCAATGGAGGCGTTGATTTCCTCGGAGGAGGCAGCCATTTCCTGGGACATATTCATCAGCAATTCGGAGCCGTCGCGGATTTTGCGGATCATCATATCCTGCTTGTGGATCATGAGGTTGAAGGATTCGCTCAGCTGCTGGAACTCATCCTTGGAGCGGATGGACGTATGGGCCGTCAGATCCCCATCCCCTGCCTGGACCATGGCCTTCTGGAGCTTCCGGATGGGCCGGATGACGCCCATTTCGCTCATGAGATAACCGAGAAGCAGAGCGGCCAGGATACAAACCAGGGTAATGACGATGGTATCATTGCGGATGCTGTAGGCAGGCGCCATGTAGTCGTCGTAATTGGCCGTAGTGGCGACAATCCAATTGCCGGCTGGCTGGAATACCACATATTTATAAACGCCTTCAAAGGTGTAAAATCCGGCTTTCTCCTTGCCGGCCAGCACATCCTTCACCAGATTGTTCAGCTCGGGATAACCGTTGTCCGTAATATTCTCCTTCAGCACCTTCTCTTTGGTGGGATGGGACACCAGCAGGCCGGTTTTGTCCAGCATGTAGGCGTACCCGCTTTCGCCGATTTTGACGTCGGCTACAGCTCCCGTAAGGGACGGGAAGGAAACGGTGGCCAGCAGCACGCCGGAGGTTTTCCCTCCGCTGGTTAAGGGCAGGGCGATAACAACCGCAGGCTGGTTACTGTCCTTGGAGATCAGCACCTCGCTGGTGACTGCAGTGCCGCCCAGCGCCTGTTTGAAATAGTCACGGTCGGACACATTCAAATCCGGCGCTGCCGAGGAGCTGGTCACAATGGCTTTGCCCTGGGTATCGGTGACAGCCAGAAGCTCTGTAAGGCCGCCGTTGTCCTTGTGCACGTCCGTCAGATACTGGTGCGCCTCCGCCTTCAGCGCATTATCCGCAGGCTTCAGAGGCAATTCGGACAGCGCCGAGTTGCGCGCGGCAATCTGGAGGCTCTGATGGACCTGAGCAAGCCTGCCCTCCACCTCCTTAGAGGTGGAAGCGGTGGTTGCCGCCAGCTGCTCCTCAATCGTGGACTGGAGGGCATCGGACGACAGGTTGTAAGACAGGATACCGGACAAGACCAGGGGAATACAGATCAGCAGGAACAAGAGCGTACTTATTTTGACTCGTAAACTCAGCTTCATTTCGTTCTCCTCCATCTCCACGGGACATTCAAATTGGGTCTATTGGCATTCCAGGATTTTCACAATGTTAATCGTATTGTCCACCATCTCCACATGATCGGAGAAGCTGCGGATCAGATACAAACCTCTACCTCCTTCATCCAATAGCCGGCTTTCGTCAATATCCAGCGGAATGTCCCGGTAACCCGACTTTCCTCCTGTGTCCTCCACCTGCAGATTCAGATGTGAGCCGTCCAGGGAATACCGGATATAGATGGGTTTGGTGCAATCCTCGCCGTTTCCGTGAAAATAAGCGTTGGTCACGGCTTCGGCTAGAATCAGCTTCACATCAAAGGCCACCTGCTCCACCTCGGGACCCAGGTCACGGATAATCCCGTCGATCAAGCCCTGATGGTGATCCAAACCGAATAAAACCACTTCTTTTACACAAACTGCCATCCATATCTCCCTGCCTTCACCTGATTGTCAACTCCAGCCATGTGCAGTCATCCTGCAGGATGGAGTCCTGAGTCTGACTCTTAAACACATCTCCGAGC
>JAEWAA010000441.1 GCA_023391955.1 Bacillota bacterium
TCGTCGGCAGCGTCAGATGTGTATAAAGAGACAGGAATACGTGGATGTTTGCGCCGAATATGCGGATATTCTCCAAGTGGGCACCCGGAACATGCAGAACTTTGATCTCCTGCGCAAGCTGGGCACTATCCAGACTCCGGTTCTGCTGAAGCGCGGCTTCAGCGCCACCTACGATGAATTCCTGAATGCGGCGGAGTACATTCTGGCCGGCGGCAATCCCAATGTTATGCTGTGTGAACGCGGCATCCGCACCTTTGAATCGTACACCCGGAACACGCTGGACCTGGCAGCCATCCCCGTGCTGAAGTCCCTGTCCCACCTTCCGGTTATCTCCGACCCCAGCCACGGCACAGGCCGCAGAGAGCTGGTGGTCCCGATGACTAAGGCATCCGTAGCCGCAGGCTGCGACGGGCTTATTATCGAGATGCATACGGATCCGGACAACTCCATGACCGGTGACGGCGTGCAATCCCTGTTCCCGGATCAATTCTCCGATCTGCTGGCTGATCTGGAGAAGCTGGCTCCTCTCTGCGGGAAAACCCTGAACACCCGTAAGGAACCGATTCTCGCAGGCTCCTGGAAGAAGTAATATTCGGATTTTGAAATTCCTTATTAATGAAGGAAAAGGCTTATTTCCCTGGTTCTCCAGTGGGATAGGCCTTTTCATGGTGAATTTGTGAACATTTATTCAGTGGGTGTAAACAATGCTGACACGAGCCAAAAAAATACCTTACATAAGTATTGACGACCAAAAATGAAGGCTTTATAATAATGGCAAGTTGAGTAAAAAATTGAACAATGATCGCCATTTTAACGGTGAATGTTCGGAATTAGGGAGGGTAATTATCCATGTCTGTTCAAAAAGTGCTGGATACCATTAAGGAAAAGGGTATTGAATGGGTTGATTTTCGGTTTACTGACATTGGCGGCAAATCCCATCACTTGTCTGTTCCCGCAGTAGAAGTAGAGGCTGAAACCTTCGAAACTGGTGTTGCTTTCGACGGTTCCTCCATCACCGGCTTCCGGGGAATCGAAGAATCCGACATGGTAATGATGCCGGACACGGACTCTGCCTTTGTTGATCCGTTCACTGCACATCCTACACTGGTTCTGCTTTGCGACATTTATACTCCTGACGGAGTCCGTTATGACCGCGACCCCCGCAGCATTGCTGTGAAGGCCGAAGAATATCTGAAAACCACCGGACTGGGAACAGACGCTTATTTTGCTCCTGAATCCGAGTTCTTTATCTTTGACGATGTACGCTACGAAAGCGGCATGAACAAGTCCTTCTACGAAGTGGATTCCGAAGAAGCTGCATGGAACACCGGCCGTAAGGAAGAAGGCGGCAACCTGGCCTTCAAAACCGGCGTTAAGGGCGGTTATTTCCCGGTAGCTCCTACTGATACCCAACAAGACATCCGCTCCGAAATGTGCCGTCTTCTGCAAGAAGCTGGCCTGCGCATCGAGCGTCACCACCACGAAGTTGCCACCGCCGGCCAAGGCGAAATCAACTTCCGCTTCAGCACCCTGACCAAAACTGCCGACAACCTGCAAAAGTATAAATATATTGTGCAAAACGTTGCCCGCCAATACGGCAAGGTTGCAACCTTCATGCCGAAGCCGCTTTTCGGCGACAACGGCAGCGGCATGCACGTTCACCAATCCATTTTCAACGACGGCAACCCGCTGTTCTACGAAAAAGGCGCATATGCTAACCTGAGCCAAATGGCTATCTATTACATCGGCGGTATCCTGCACCATGCACCGTCCCTGATCGCACTGACCAACCCGTCCACCAACTCCTTCAAGCGTCTGGTTCCGGGTTATGAAGCACCGGTTAACCTGGTATTCTCCAAGGGCAACCGTTCCGCGGCTGTACGTATTCCGATCGCTGCCGTGACTCCGAAGGGCTGTCGCATCGAGTTCCGTACTCCTGACTCCACTGCTAACCCGTACCTGGCTTTCGCAGCTATGCTGTTGGCCGGTTTGGACGGCATCAAGAACAAGATCGACCCGACTGCTCTGGGTTATGGTCCGCTGGACAAGAACATCTACGAGCTGTCCGACGAAGAGAAGAAGGAAATCCGCAGTGTACCGGGCTCCCTGGAGGAAGCTCTGGACGCTCTGGAAGCCAACCACTCCTTCTTGACCGAGTCCGGCGTATTCACCGAAGACTTCATCGCCAACTTCATCGACCTGAAGCGTGCTGAAGCCAAGGCTGTCGCCATCCGCGTTCACCCGCACGAATACTCCCTGTACTTCGGAGTGTAATCATCCCTTCACATCATTGATCGCAGCCCCCGGTTCTCCGGGGGTTTTTTTGTTGTCACAGGTGGCGCGGGGGGCTTCTGCTGTTCTTCGTCCAGCTCTAACGGAACTCAGAGGCTCTTAGCGCCTATAAAACCGTGCTGCGGATTTGTAACGGAATAGAGAGGACCTTAGAGTCTGTAACGGGGCCATAATCGCGAGAATTTCAGCTGTAAGAGTCGCAAAGTTCCGTTACAGCGGCAAATCTCTGAATTTGGCTCTCTAAGCGCTTCTAAGTTCCATTACAGCAGCACCCCGCAGAAGAGGCGCGTTAACGCTTCTTACTTCCGCATATCGGGGGAAAGGGTTACTTTATTATCCAACTGTAATATTTTGAGGGTTGATGCTGCTTTGGCGGGTATGGTAGCCTAAATAGAGCCGAATCCGGTATGGATGCTTCCATATAAACAACCGGTACGGGGGATGATTTACAGGGGTGAATGCGCGCTGCTGTCAGGCGCCTAGGGAGCAACCTTCTTCCCGAACCCGTCAACTAACCTCGGAGGCAGAGAATCATCCGGCATTACGCGGATGAAATACTCAGGAGGTCCATCATTCATGCCAATGCTCAACCAAAAGAAATGGGTTGCAGGTGCATGCGCTGCAGCAATTTCTCTCTGTGCGTTTGCGGCTCCCGCGGCGCATGCTGAGGTCGCTCCTTTGGCGGAAACGCTTTCTGTCAAGGTGCAGGTCAACACGGAATTGATTCAGTTTCCCGACGCCCAGCCCTTTATTGATGACCAGGGACGTACCCAGGTGCCCGTCCGTTTTGTAAGCGAGGAATTGGGCTATCAGGTGGATTGGTCCCGCCTGTCCGACGGACAAATCAATGTGCAGCTGAAGAATGACGCGGGCAAAACCCTGACTTTGGAAACGGGCAAAAGCACGGCCACGGTGGATGGGAAAGCTGAAGCTATGGACACTGCAGCAGTGCTGCGTGACGGCAGGGTTTATGTTCCCTTGCGGTTCATTTCGGAAGCAAAAGGGATCCGGGTGCAGTGGGACTCCAGCAATTTTATCGCTATTCTTAATGAAGACGGCAACTATCATGCTCCGGCTTGGTATGCACCGCGGATGAAGCTGTTGTCCACCTTTACCGCTACGGCTTACTCCGCTGATCCCAAGGAAAACGGCGGGTATGGGGCTGTGGATTATTTCGGCAACCCGCTGAAGGTGGGAACTGTCGCGGTGGATCCATCCGTTATTCCGCTGGGCACCAGGCTGTATGTGGAAGGGTATGACTTTAACGGTTTGCCGGTAGGCGGGATGTTTGCGGAGGCTACGGACACAGGCAATGCCCTTAAGGGGAACCGGATCGACATTTTTGTGCCGGGAGCCCGGGAAGAGCTGAAGAAGTTCGGATATCAGCAGGTGAAGGTTTATCTCCTTCCCTGAATCAGATGCACCAGGTGCAGGCCATTCGGAGCGATTCTCCGGATGGCTTCTTTTTTCGTTAAGATGGGAAGAAAAGAATGGAAGAAAACTTCACACGTCTCGTTGGAATTCTGCTGTTTATTCTTTCGATAAAAAATATTTATCATGTAAAAATCTGGTTCATAACCGCTGTAAAGAATAAAAGAAAATTTCTGTGAATGCGCTTAAAGCTACTTGATGAACCTATTGAATCTTGCTATCATATACACAAACGTGAAGGGTTGGTGTGGAATTTCATGACTAGAGCCTATAATTTTAATGCAGGGCCTGCGGCGCTCCCGCTGGAAGTATTGCAGAAGGCGCAGGAAGAGATTGTTGATTTTAAAGGGATCGGCATGTCCATCATGGAGGTATCCCACCGCAGCAAGGAGTATGAAGCGGTCAACGACGAGACTCAACAGCTGCTTCTTGAGCTTCTGGAGCTCCCTGCCGGCTACAAGGTACTGTTCCTGCAAGGCGGTGCCAGCACGCAGTTTGCCATGCTTCCTATGAACCTGCTCACCGCAGGCAAGGTAGGCAGCTATGTCATGACCGGCTCTTGGGCGGAGAAGGCCATCCAGGAAGCCAAACTCATCGGAGAGACCCATATCGCCGCCAGCTCCAAGGAAGGCGTTCTACATATTCCCGCTTTGAGCGAAATCGAAATTCCGGAGAACGCGGCATATCTGCATGTGACCTCCAATGAAACGATTGCAGGCACCCAATTTCAGGAATTCCCGGATACCGGCAGCATTCCGCTGGTATCGGATATGTCCAGTGACATCCTGTCGCGGCGCATCGACGCTTCCAAGTTCTCCCTGATCTACGCTGGTGCTCAGAAGAACCTGGGTCCTTCCGGTGTGACCATTGTTGTTGCGAAGGAAGATCTGTTCAACAACGCACCTAAGACCATTCCCACCATGCTTCGCTACAGCACTTATCTGAAGAACAACTCCCTGTACAACACACCTCCCGTATATTCCATTTATATGGTGAACCTGGTGCTGAAGTGGGTCAAGGAGCAAGGCGGCGTAGCGGCTGTTGAGAAGATCAACCGCGAGAAGACAGACCTGATCTACAATGCGCTGGATAACAGCGTCGGCTTCTATGAAGGTTTGGCACAGAAGGATAGCCGTTCCATCATGAACGTAACCTTCAAGCTGCAATCCGAAGAGCTGGAGAAGGAATTCCTTGCATTGGCCAAGAAGAACGGTTTCGTAGGCCTGGGCGGCCACCGCAGCGTCGGCCATCTCCGCGCTTCCACTTACAACGCTGTTCCTTATGCAAGCTGCAAGGCTCTGGTGGATCTGCTGGACGAATTCAAACGTACTCACGGCTGATTTGTAGAATACATGGCATTTTTTCTAACCCGACAGGACGGTTCCTGTCGGGTTTTTGCATGTTATGATATCTATCACAGAATAAATTATCAAACATAGGTAAAATGATGTCAAAAAACCTGACAAAGGTGCTGAAGGCAGAGGGCTGATGCGCAAATGAAGCTTACAATCGGACGCAAGTTAATCGGCGGTTTTTTGGCAGTAGCATGTTTTATGGTCATTGTCATCGGCTTATTCTACCGTTCCTTAGGCGACGTCGAATCACGGTTTCACGCATTGGTGGATGAACGGGTGAAGGTGTTGACTCACGCCCAGTTGATTCAATCTGCAGGTCTTCAGCAAAATGACTATATCCGGGAATATTATCTGACACAGACGCCTGCATCCATCGAACGGATGGCGGAGGCTAATATGCGGGTCATCAGTCTGGTGGAGGAAACACTTCCCTTTGTCACCTCGGAGGAGGATGCCGGGCGCTTCGAACGGCTGAAGGGACTGGCGCTGGATTACAAGGAGCGGGTGGATGCAGCCTTGGCGATGCCAGCGGACAAGGGGCTGCGGGAGGCGGAATTTAGCGTATTCCCGGTGGCTACTCAATTGGCCGTCCTGGCGGAAAATCTGGCCAATGACCAATTGGCCCTTATGACCAAGGAACAGCAGGAGGTGAAGGACTCCGTGCTTTGGGACAAGCGGCTTGCGTTGGGAGCAGGAATCGGCGCAACGGTGCTGTCTCTGGCCATCGGTTTCCTCATCGCCTTCGCCATCTCCCGGCCCATCCGCAGCATTACAGCCGCAGCGAGAGAGATTGCCGCAGGCAACCTCCAGCCTAAGGTGCTGGATGTAAGGACCAAGGATGAAATCCAGGAGCTGTCTGAAGCATTCCTGGATATGATGGGACAGCTTCGCGGCATTATCGGCAAGGTGGATGAGGGAGCGGCGCAATTGGTGGCCAGTGCCAAGATGATGAGCGCCAATGCGGAGATGACATCGGCGGCTACCCAGCATATAACGGATGCAGCCCAAGAGGTGGCTGCCGGCTCGGAGCAGCAGGTCCGCGGCGCGGAGGACAGTGCCAGAGCCATGGAGGAAATGAGCCAGGGAATCACCCGTATCGCCGAATCATCTGCGGCGGTGCATGAGGTGACCGTCCATGCCAGACAGCAGGCGGATGAGGGCAATGCGGCGGCTCAGCATGCCGTCAGGCAGATGAATACCGTTTATCAGTCGGCAAACCTTGCAGCAGAGCGTGTAAAGCGGCTGGGAGCGCGCTCCGAGCAGATCGGCGAGATCATCGGGGTGATGTCGGGAATCGCTTCCCAGACCAGCCTGCTGGCTCTGAACGCCTCCATAGAAGCAGCAAGAGCCGGGGAGCAGGGCAGAGGTTTTGTGGTGGTAGCATCTGAGGTCAAGAAGCTGGCCATCCAATCCGAGGAGGCGGCAAGACAGATCACGGAGCTGATCCGCCAGGTCCAAGTGGAAACGGCAGCTGCTGTGAAGGGGATGCAGGAAGGCATGGTGCAAAGCCGGGAGGGCCTGGCCGTGGTGGAATCGGCAGGAGAAGCCTTCGGCAGCATCCGCACCGCTATCATTGGGGTCGTCACCCAAATCGAAGAGGTCTCCGCAACGGCTCAAGAGATGTCCGCCGGAACCCAGGAGGTAGCGGCCTCGGTAGAGGAAACCTCCCGCATTGCCCGTCAATCCAGCAGGCAAATCCAGGAGGTGGCAGCCACCACCGAGGAGCAGTTAGCCTCCATGCAGGAGATTACAGCCTCCGCCGGCTCCTTGAACAGCATGGCGGAGGAGCTGCAGCAGGCGGTGTCCCGATTTAAGCTGTAAAAAACAGCCCCCATTATGAAAGCTTAGACAACAAGCAGGCTGCGCCGTTAGAAGCGGCCAGCCTGCTTTTACACGAAAGCCTGTTTATGAAGAGGAAGCCTCCCGGACCGGCTCGCGCAGCTTATACCCCACATTACGCACCGTTACAATATATTGGGGATTCTTCACGTCTGACTCGATCTTATCCCGGAGATGGCTAATATGCACGTCCACAATCCGGGTATCCCCCACAAAGTGATAGTCCCACACCCCCAGCAAAAGCTGCTGCCGCGACAGCACCATTCCCCGGTGTTTGCACAGAAAAACCAGCAGCTCAAATTCCTTCGGCGTCAAATCCAGCAGTTCTTCATTCAACAACGCCTCCCGCTGCTCGGGAGACACCAGAAGTCCGCCCACTTGGTAGGTGGGAGCCGGCTCCTGCTTCTCCTCCAACCCGTGCATCCGGGCACGCCGGAGCAAGGCGTGAATCCGGGAAACCAGCTCCATGGGGCTGAAGGGTTTGGTCATATAATCGTCAGCGCCGTTATCCAGCCCGGCGATTTTGTCATTGAGCTCCTGCATGGCGGACAGCATAATAATGGGGGTGCGGATGCGGGAGTTCCGCAGCTTGCGGCATACCTGGATGCCGTCCAGCTTGGGCAGCATCAGATCCAATACCACCAGATCCGGCTTAAAGGAATGGACAGCCTCAAACACGGCTTCCCCATCCATCACACATTTCACATCATAACCCGCCTGCTTCAAATTGAAGTCGATGAGAGTGGAAATGGAAGGCTCGTCATCGACAACCAAGATTTTTGTCTTCATGGCGACTCTCCTTTAGGTTTTCGGACAGTAAAATGTCTATTGTTTCAACCAGTATGACAGCCTCCTGCTATGGCGGTATTAAGGGATCGTAAAGCCGGTGTAAATTTTTCTGCAAAAATGTTGTATAATAGATAGCCGGAGCGTTTATTTCTTGCGAGGTGACGATTGTGGCTTTTCATATTGTGCTGGTGGAGCCGGAAATTCCGGCGAATACCGGTAATATTGCGCGGACCTGCGCCGCTACGGGAACGCATCTCCATCTGGTGCGCCCGCTGGGCTTTAATACCGATGACAAAACCCTGAAGCGTGCCGGTTTGGACTATTGGCATGCCGTCCAGGTTCATTATCATGACAGCTTCCAGGAGGTAAAGGACCTGTATCCGGAGGCCCGGTTCTTCTGTGCCACTACCAAAACGGACAAGCTGTATACGGATATGGCTTACCGGGACGGGGATTTTCTGGTGTTCGGCAAGGAAACCAAGGGTCTTGGATCGGATATTATCCAAGCCCATGCGGATACGGCGATCCGGATGCCAATGACGGATGCGGTCCGTTCCCTGAACCTGTCCAATTCCGCGGCGATTATTTTGTACGAAGCGTTAAGGCAAAATGGGTTTTTGGAACTGAAATAAATCAGCAATCCTTCTATTTAAATAATTTTTTAACATTTTTAAGTCAATATTTATGTTTCTAGCAGGGTTTTTTGTATTAATATTGAATTGTTATAGAGCAAGAATAATTATCTTCTAGAGGAGGGTACGTCATGAAACCAGCAGGTGTCGTGCGCAAGGTAGATCAACTGGGCCGCATCGTGTTACCGAAATCACTGCGCAAGCGGTATCAGATGAACGAGGGAGATCCCGTTGAGATTTTGGTTCAAGGCGACCATATTATCTTGGAACGTTACCGTCCGAGATGTGTGTTTTGCGGGTCTATGGAAGAAGTAACAGACTTCAAGGAAAAACAGATTTGTTCCGGTTGCTTGCGCGAAATGAACATGCTGTTGAAACAGGCCTGATTTGTTTCAAAAGTTCCACATAAAAAGCATCACGTTCCCGGCTCTAAGGCCGGCGTGATGCTTCTTTTTTTACCTTATTTGAAGAAAACAAAATGAGTAGGCATGGAACGCATCCGTCCGTTATCAGAGGGGCGGTTGATCAGCTCGTTGCCCCACACCAGGGTGGAGGAGCCGCCGCCGTCCAGATTGTACGCGTCTTTGATGCCCATCTGCTGGAGCTTGTCCTGCAGCTCGGGCAAGGACGCCCCTGCGCTGCCCCGGTCATCGCTGCCGTCGGTTACGATGAACAGCAGCTGGTCATTCTTGAAGTTGCCCACCACCGTCCGGGCAGCCCGGTAGGGACTGGTCATCCATTTGACGGGAATGGTTTGTTTCTTGCCGTCCTTCAGCAGAATCGGAGTGAAGGAAGCACCGAATTGGGGCTTCAGCTTATCCAGCTCCTCCTGCTTGTTGAACATGCCGCCGATGAGCTGGCGCTGATCGTTCAGACCGACGAAGCTCAGCCCGTCCGAAGGGAAAAAGCCGTATACATATTTGCCGTTCTGGATCGTATTGCCGGTAGGGTAACGTTTGCCTGTGCCGCTTTCGTCGGCGAAGCCTCCTGCATTCACGCCGGCGATTCCGCCAAGGCGGTTCACCGCGGCCAGGGTCGTTTCGCTTTTGCCGATTTTGTCCCCGGCCAAGGCCATCTTCATGGCTTTATCCGATTTCAGCTCGGCCTTCAGCGCGTACGCTTTATAGGAAGAGGCGGAGAAGGTATACAGCTTCAGCTCGATATTGCCGGAGGAGGCCGACCTGGTTGGCGCACCTAACACATTGGAGATCCTCCGTTCAAAAATCTGTGCCGGTTTGTTCTTCTGCTCGGAGGCGGTTTTCAGCATCACGGAAACCTGGGCGGAGCTTTCATTATACAAGTCGTAGTGCTTCATTATGGTGGACTGGATGGCGGAGCTGTCCTGAGTAGCTTTCTCCAGCTTGCCGTCCAGGCCCGCAGCATCCTCGGACAGATTCACCTGGGGCAGCTCTGCCGAAGACATAGCGGCAATGGGAGGCATAAGCTGGGCGCTGTCTGTTGCCAGCATCCAGACTGCCATACCCAAAAAAGGAGCGGTAGCCAGAAGAAAAAGACGATTAATGGCCTGCTTCTGGTTCATTTCAACACATCCAGATTATGCTGGAGCTCCTCCAGCTGCTTCTTGACTTCGGCCAGTTGGGTATAAAGCTGGTTGCTGTTGTCGGTTTTGCTGTTGGCGCTGTCCTTGGTGAAGGCCAGAAGCTCGTTCAAGGCATCCACCTTGGTCTGGAGCTTGGCGATTTCAGTCTGGAAAGCGGTCTTCAAGTCACCGATCTGGGTCTGGTAGTCATGCTGGATGGCTTCCAGCTGGGTTTTGTTCTGCTCGGCAATCTGTGTGGCGATTTGGCCCCGGAGATGATCGCTGTAGGCTTTGGTCCCCAATACCCCCAAGGCGATCAAAAAAACCCAGGCCATGAGAAGAATGGCATAAGTGTGCTTCCTTTTGGAAGTAGTGGATTTGACGCCGCGCATATACGTATCTTGTCTGGCGTCCAAAGGCAAGCTCATGAACATGTCACCTCAAGGAAAAATTTGAATGGGCCGCTGACGGGAATCTGTCGGGAGAAGTGATGCAGCGAATAAATATTCGTAGAGTTTCATTCCTTACCGGGAAAGGAGTGCCTTGGATGCTCAAACACGTTTTGTCGG
>JAEWAA010000473.1 GCA_023391955.1 Bacillota bacterium
GTGCAGTTCCATCCCGAGGTGGTGCATTCCGTTTACGGCAATGAGCTGATTCATAACTTCCTATATAATATTTGTGGCTGCCATGGCAATTGGAGCATGGAAACCTTCATTGAAGATACAGTCAAAAGCATCCGCGACCAGGTAGGCAGCGATAAGGTGTTGTGCGCTCTCTCCGGCGGTGTGGATTCCTCCGTTGTGGCGATCCTGCTCCACAAGGCCATCGGCGATCAACTGACTTGTATGTTCATCGATCATGGTCTGCTCCGCAAGGGTGAGGCCGAAAGCGTGATGGAAACCTTCGTCGGCAAGTTCGATATGAAGGTCGTGAAGATTGATGCCAGGGACCGGTTCCTGGGCAATCTGGCCGGTGTGGACGATCCGGAGAAAAAGCGGAAAATCATCGGCAACGAGTTTATCCGCGTGTTCGAAGAGGAATCCGCCCAGTTCGACGACTTCGCTTACCTGGCACAAGGTACCCTGTATACGGATATTATCGAAAGCGGTACGGCTACCGCCCAAACCATCAAGTCCCACCACAACGTGGGCGGACTGCCTGAGGATATGAAGTTCAAGCTGGTAGAGCCTCTGAAGGAGCTCTTCAAGGATGAAGTGCGCAAGGTCGGCGAAGCCTGCGGCCTGCCTAAGGCGATCGTATGGCGCCAGCCGTTCCCGGGTCCGGGTCTGGCTATCCGGGTGCTGGGCGAGGTCACTGAGGACAAGCTGCACATCGTCCGCGAATCCGATGCCATCCTGCGTGAAGAGATTGCCGCGGCAGGTTTGGACCGTGAAATCTGGCAATACTTCACCGCGCTGCCCAACATGAAATCCGTAGGGGTTATGGGCGACGAACGCACCTACTCCTACACCGTCGGCATCCGCGCCGTCACCTCCATCGACGGCATGACCGCCGACTGGGCCCGCATCCCGTGGGATGTGCTGGAGAAAATCTCCGTGCGCATCGTCAACGAAGTCGAAAACGTCAACCGTGTCGTCTACGACATCACCTCCAAACCCCCGGCTACCATCGAGTGGGAGTAAGAGGGAGTAGCTGAACCCAATATAATATATTTTATCTGCAAAAATCCGCCCAGCCGCGTCTCCTTAAGACGTGCGCCAGGCGGATTTTTTTGCTGCGGAAACAAACCCCGGCCAGTCTGTCGGCCGGGGTTTCCATTGTCTTCTTACTTCCAGTTTGTTATTAATTCCATGAGCTGATTAGAAAGCTTATCGTTCAACGGGTCGTCAGATAGCTGGTTGATCAGGCCAGCTAACCGCTCCGTTCGATCCGCGTTTTCACGGAAATCACTCTCATCCGTATTGAGGAGAAAAAGAACCAGTGTATTTGAATAGCTTTTCACTAACCCTGACTTTTTGCCATAAGTGGTGAAGCCGCTCAGTGCCTGAAGCTGGCTGGCATGCTGAAGCATCAGTAAATGCTTGTCGGGGGATGCCAGGTCTTTGTTGGTTAATACCGTGTGCATTTGAATCATCTCGGACCGGTAATCCCGATCGATTGAGGTTCTCAACTGCTGGGTGTTATGCCAATTCGAATAAATAAAGTATCCCAGGATGACAACGGTAATTCCCAATATCCAAATTATTTTTTTGTACAAGTAAATACCTCCCTTACTTGTAATAAGTATAGCAAATGAAACATAGGAATATACATGTAATTCTAAAAATATAACCGGGAGGAAAACAATGCTTGATAAAAACACACTTAACCATTTGAAACATAAGTTTGGGTTTTCCGATGGGCATATTGCAGATCTTTCAAAAGAGGAAATCAACAGATATTTAACCTTAGAGCAAGTTCATGTTGCTAAGCAAGAAAAATATTTTAAATTGCAGAATGTCTCATCTTCCGGGACGCCTGGTCAAAATGAATCTCCTGAAGATAGGATTATTACTGAAGTGACTGAGGAAGAAGCAAAGCAGGAACTGGCAAACTCATCCTCAGGGCCTGATGGCGTTATCACCACAAAGGCTTATGATCCAGGACCTTCAACAAGTTGGATAAAATTGGAGACCTGGCTGATTCAATATGGAGAAATAGCTGAAGCTTCAGCAAGGTTCGAATGGCTAAAAGTTCCCACTTATAAAGATCAAGACGTGTTTGCAATAGGCACAAGTTCCAATTTGGTAATATTAACAGATACCGAAAGTTTTACATTAAAATATGATGAGTTTAAGTTTACAAGAACTTACGATTTTTACGGGCAACCGATTTATGGTTGGGTGCCTGTTGAAGTAAATAAAACAAGAGCGGATCGACGTGACGCTGGCGGCTATGGATATGTTTTTGATATTGTCGATGCAAATCCAATTCGTAGTTTAAGAGGGTATATGAAATTTTCCACTACTCATCGCAATCCCAAGTGGGGTGGAGAATTTTATGATGCATTTAGCCATTATGCCCATCAAGAAACTGTTTTTGTTGTTGAGCCTTCTTTTGGATTACCATTAGGTGGAGCATTGGCACTTTCAAGTGAAAGTAAATTTGATAAAGTAACAGGGCATGTACAGGAACGATTAGCTTAAAAACTGGTTTATTAATTGATAACCATTTATAGGATTTTAATAACAGAAGATTACAAATGTCTGCAGAATTTAAGTAACAAATTTCGGCGGCATTCCTCATGCCTCAATCATAGAGTACAGCATGTCGGCATCGTAACGAACTTAGGCTCTTCCATTTGCTTCGGCAATTAGGAGGGAGCTTTTTTTTGCAATTAGCGTAAGGGTTGTGTAAGGAAAAGTCCGTTTCGGTTGCACCATTCGGGACCGAGCGTTTAAGATTTAATAGGAAGAGATGTCTATTTTGACAGGGATGCCATACGAAGGGAGCCGATATGATGAATCAGGAGCTGCAAGAGCGGTTGGATGAGTGGCATGAAAACAATGAGTTTGACCGGATTGTGGATGCGGTTCTGGAGCTTCCGGCGGTTGAACGGGACTATGAGCTGCTGGGGCATTTGGCCAGGGCCTATAATAATGTGGGGCGTTACGGTGAGGCGTTGGAGCAGCTGCTGGCGTTGGCTGATCAGGGCCGGGAGGATCCACGGTGGTTTTACCGGATTGGTTATGCCTATTACCATCTTCAGCGGTATGCCGAAGCGGCGGAGGCTTTCACCAGGTCGAATGAGCTGGAGCCGGATGAGGATGTGGAGGAATGGATAGAGCTTGTGCGGGAAAAAGCGGAGCGTTGGGAGCGGCAGGAGCGCAGGGCGGCTGCTGACCGGGCTGAACGGGACAGGAAGGCGGCGGAGGAAGGGCAAAAGGAGCCTTTTGTAGGGATGGAGCTTTCGGCCTTCTGGGAGGACAGCAGTTATGCCCGTGAAACCTATGTTTGCGAGCCGCCTGCGGAAGAAATGATTGCTGCCGTAGAGGAGGAGCTTGGCGGGTATAAGCTGCCGGCCTCGTATATTGCCCTGATGCAGGTACAGAACGGCGGGATCCCGCGGAACACCTGCTTTCCCACGGAGGAGGCCACCTCCTGGGCGGAGGATCATATTGCCATTTCATCGATTATGGGCATTGGTCTGGATAAGCCGGAGGCCTTGGGCGGGTCCAGCGGAAGCCGATTTATGATCGAGGATTGGGGCTACCCGGACATCGGCGTGGTGATCTGCGATTGTCCCTCCGCCGGGCATGATGTGGTGATGCTGGATTACCGGGCCTGCGGCAAGGACGGGGAACCCTCGGTTATTCACGTGGATCAGGAGTCGGATTACGAGGTTACCTATTTGGCGCCGGACTTCGAGAGTTTTGTCCGGGGGCTGCGTCCGGCGGAGGATTATGAAACTCCGGCAGAGGTGACCCTGGAGGAGAATCTGCAGAAGGTAACCAATGGAGCCTTCTCTCCGCTTCTGGCCGAGCTGTGTGCTGCCGCGGCGGAGGTGGAGGGGCTGGAGCAGCTGATCCGCAGGAGTGCCGAACGGCTTGTGCGGGAGAAGGGGTATTTTGCCCTGCATGCGGATGAACGGTCTGTTCTGATGTACGATGTGCAGTTCTGGCTCTATACCCGGGTGTATCCAGAGCCGACAACAGAGGAGTATCTGAAGGCGTACAGCGGGATGATTGCCTTCGGCGGTCAGGGCTTCAGCACAGGAGGCTACGCACCGGGGTTTGTGGAGGATTGGCTGAAGGACCGGCTCCAAACCGGCATCATCAAGAAGGACCATGGCAAGCTGCGGTTGGCGGAAGGAGCGGCGGCAGATATTCTGGAGCGGCTGAAGGCTGCCGGGCAAGCGTAACTAAAAAGGGGCGGTCCGGAAAAGTCAGTGGAAGCTGACTGCCGGACGCCCCGTTTTTTTTACCGTGATGCCCTATTACGGCTCAAGACCCCAAACCAACTGGCCGGCTTGGTAGAGCGTGATTTTGTTCCAGTCGGCAAAGGCGTTTTTGGTGCCGTCAAAGGAATAATCATCGGCTTCGTTGAAGTTGGTCCAGTCGGTCTTGGCTACCCGGACCTGGATATCTCCGGTTTGGCCGCCGGCAGCGATGGTTCCCGCACCAGTGCCCAGCGAGATTTCCAGATATGTGTCTGCTCCGGTTTTGGCCGGACTAATCGTGCTGAAGGACCCGCTGACGCGGCTGGTGCCAATTTGGGCATAGTCGCAGTAGAAGTTCAGACCGGCGCTGCCCTCCTTGGTCAGGTAGTAACGAAGCTTCAGATCGCTCAGATTCACGGGTGTTGTGCCTGTATTCTTGATATTAAGCGTGGCTGTGATCATATTGTCCGTCGCGTTGGCATTGCCAACCCTGTATTGGACGCTGAGATTACCCGGAGTGTTGGCTATAGGCGTTGCACTGGCTTGGACGGAATTGGTGCTTTCCCCCGCCGCGTTCACCGCGCTGACGACATAATAGTAGGTGGTGCCGTTGGTCAGGTTTAGTTCCGTATACGTCACACCGGTGACCGTTCCTACCGTTACATACGGCCCGCCGCTGACTGTAGCGTGCTTCACGTTATAGCTGGTGGCGCCGGTGGATGGGGCCCAGTTCAGTACAACCTTGGCAT
>JAEWAA010000529.1 GCA_023391955.1 Bacillota bacterium
AAATAAGGGGGACGTTGCAATGGAGCTGTGCCGTCCCATGGATCTCTACCTGCATTGGCTGGTAAAAAGCGCGGCCGGCAGGCTGGGCATCAATTGGGTACGCGGGGTACTGACCATTGTAGCGGGATTACTGATGCCCGCAGGGTATGCCTTGTCGCGGCCTGCATCCGCTGGAGGTTTTCTCCTATTTCTGTTGACAGTGGTCCTGGCTTTTCTCTTATGCTCCACCTTTGCCATGCTGGTTACCGCCATCCGGCTGAATACGACCTGGGGGGATGGTCCCTTCTATATGCTGATGCTGATAAGCGGTGTTTTGTCAGGAACCTACCTGCCGCTGCGGCTGTGGCCGGACAGTATGCAAACCTTTCTCCGCCTGCAGCCCTTCGGGGGTTTTACTGATCTTCCGTTGCAGCTGTATACGGGCAGTCTGGCGCCGGAGGTGGCGTGGCTTGGGATAGCACTACAGCTGCTTTGGATCGCTGTATTTGTGGTTGTTGGCCGGTTAATCATGAAGAGCCGGCTTAAGCATCTGATTATTCAGGGAGGGTGAGGCTGTTGGAGGCCAAGGTTTATTTCAAGCTGCTGCGCCTGCATCTCCTAAGCGGGATGGAATACAAGGGCTGGTGGATGATGCTGATTCAGGTGGGTTTTGTGGTGGTGACCGATCCTCTGTCCACTGTGCTGCTGTTCTCCCGCTTCGGCAGTATTGGAGATTGGTCAGTAGAGCGGATCATTCTGATTTATGCTCTGGCGGTATCTTCCTTCGGGCTGGCAGAGAGCTTATGCCGGGGCTTCGATTATTTTCCCTGGCAGATGCTGCGCTCCGGGGAATTTGACCGGGTGCTGCTCCGGCCGCGGTCGCTGTTTATGCAGGTGGCGGCCTCCCGGTTCCACTTGCACCGTCTGATGCGCCCGGTTACCGGCATCTGCGCTATACTTTGGGCCCTTGCACGGATGGATGTGCCGCTCTCCCTGCGGAATGCGGCGCTGCTGGCTTCGGCGTTGGCCGGAGGAACCATCATGTACTGCGGCGTGTTCGTTCTGACCTCCGGTGTGGCCTTCTTCACCATTAAAGGTCTGGACTGGATCTACATTCTCACCAATGCCAGCTACCAGGTGACCCGATGCCCCGAGCCTTATATGCCGCGGATACTGAAGGGGATGTTCCTGTTCCTGCCGCCGGTGCTGTCTGTGAGCTTCTATCCGGCTGCAGCTATCTGCGGCTGGGGGTATCCAGCGTGGGCCGGATGGCTTTCGCTGCCTGCAGGGCTGGCCTTTATGGCGGTGTCGCTGGCGGTCTGGCAGGTGGGAGTCCGCCATTATCAGAGCACGGGAAGCTGAAGTGGAAAAACATCGATGGCTGAATTTTAACGGAAGCCTGCGCCGTTATTTTGCGAAAAAGGAAACATTTCAAAATCTAACGGCGGTGAGGGATCTTATTGGAGCTCACTCGCGGCTAAACTGGTACATTTCTGGGGAATAGCGTCTTTCACCGCCGTTAGATTAGGGGCTGGCCCTCGAATCCGGCTTTTTTTGTTCTCCAAGAAGCGATCAAATAGCCAAGTTCAGGAAATGTTAAGAAACCTTTTCCGTTACTGGACCGTCAAAACATATGTATGCCCTTTTTATGTCCGTTTGGAAGGGTGATGGTCCGGATTGTTCGGAATACGCCCGGCTTAGCCAGAATATGCCTTACACACTAAGGCAGTGTTTGTCCGGCTGACCGGGTTTTGGAGGAAAGGATGGCGGTTATGCTTCGAGTGGAACATTTGTCTCACTCCTTCTTAAGCGGGGGTGAAACGACGCAGGTGCTTCAGAATATCGATTTTCGGGTGCAAAAGGGGGAAATGCTGGCTTTATTGGGCAGCTCCGGGTCAGGCAAGTCCACCCTTTTGAACCTGATGGCGGGACTGATGAAGCCAACAGAGGGGAACATCTACATAGCCGGCGAGAGCATCGTGAAGATGAACGAAAGCCAGCTGGCAGAATTTCGAAGAACGCATATCGGTTTTATTTTTCAGGCGTACGAGCTGATTGCCAATCTGACGGTGAGGGAGAACGTGGAGCTGCCACTCATATTCCAGTCCATCCGCCCTTCCGTCCGCAAGCAAAAGGCCCTCTCGCTCCTGGAGCAGGTGGGCATTCCCGAAAAATCCGAGCTGTTTCCCTCGCAGCTGTCGGGGGGCCAGCAGCAGCGGGTGAGTATCGCCCGTTCATTGGTGACGGAGCCGTCGGTTATTTTTGCGGACGAGCCGACAGGAAATTTGGATACCAAGACGGAGGATGAAATCATCACGATCCTGAAACGTCTGAACAGCACGCTCTCCACCACCTTCATCATCGTAACCCACGAGCATGAGGTGGCCCGGCATACCAAGCGTATTCTTACGTTGCGGGATGGTCGCCTCCAGGATACGGAGGGGGCCGGTGAAGTGGCGGCCGGAGGTGAGGAAGCATGAGAATCAGGGACATATTGCGGTTGTCCTGGGATCAGGTGAAACGCCGTAAGGTGGTCACGGGGCTGTGTGCGGCAGGGATCTCCATCGGTTGCGCCGCCATTGTAGTGGCCATGAGCGTGGGGGATTCCGCCCAGAAGTATACGGAAAAGGAAATGAACCAGTTTTTCAAAATGGATGAAATTACGGTAACGGCCAACGCCGGAGTATCGGCGCCGGGATCATCGGGGGGCTCCAGGATCAGTGCCGAGATGCTGGAGCAGGGCAAGCTGACCAAGCAGAAGCTGGATCTGATCCGCCAATTCCCCCATGTTTCGGCAGTGGCCCCATTCGAAGAAATGGGTTATCTGCAAATGGTGACCAATGACAACCGGACTTCCCATGTGCAGATCATCGGTACGAACCTGGACTCCCTGACGCAATTCGGCCATGCCTTTGCCCAAGGGGGACCGGTGGATACACAGGGGGCCATTGTGTTAAATTACGGGGCAACCTTGGGGCTTAACGATCCGGAGACGCTGGATAATCTGATCCAGCAGATTTCCCGGAATCCATATGATAATGACCTGATGGACCAGTACCGGAAGCTGCAGAAAACTCCCTCCGAAATGTATCAAAAGCAGCTTCAATTCAAGACTCAGGTAGGAGATGCGGGTAAGGAGCGGGTGAGCACGCCGCTCAGAGTGGCCGGTATCCTGAAGCTGCCTCAGGGAACCAGTGTGGATAATGCCTCATACGACAAGAAGGTATATGTCTCCATAGAAACCATGCAGATGCTGAAGGAGCAGATGAGTGAAAACAAGACGTTGACCACCAGCTCCACGGAAAGCTATGGAACAGCTACCGTCAAGGTAGACAATCAGGATTTGGTAGAATCGGTGGAAAAGCAGATTCAGCGGCTGCGGGTGAATACACGCACCAATCTGAATCAGAAGGAAATGGTGGCCGAGCAGTTCGCCATTATCAAGATGGTAGCCATGGGCATCGGCGTCTTTATTCTGATTATCGCCTCCATTTCCATTATCGTGGCCATGACCATGTCCACCTACCAGCGGCGCCGGCAGATCGGCATTATGAAGGTGCTGGGAGCGAATCTGGCGCAAATCCGCAACATGTTTATTGTGGAGGCGGCGCTGACCGGGCTGTTGGGAGGATTGCTGGGCATTTTGTTTTCCTATTGGGTGGTCTGGGGGCTCAATGTGCTGATTATGTCGGTATCTGAGGACAAATCGCCGATGATCTTCATCCCCCCGCTCACCATCCTGACCGGGATGGTCTTCGCCATAATGACCGGTGTGCTCTCGGGGCTGTATCCGGCGGTGAGCGCCTCCAGAACCGACGCGCTGACAGCCATCAAGCGGGATTAGGAAGCAGAATAGGCAGGGCCAAGTTATTTCCAGATTGAAGGGAGAAAGCGTCAGATGAAGAACATACGCAAAAAGATCAAGTGGATTATTCTAGGACTTGTTCTGATCGGCATCAGTGCGGTCTTATACATACAATCCCATCCTGCACCCCAGGTAAACCCGGCTGCCTCGCAGCAGGCCATTGTGTTTACGGCGGCCAAGGAGACCCTGGTCAATAAGGTAGAGGTGAAGGGGAAATCCCTGTACCAGCAGGAAACCATGGTGTATGCCCCCTTCGGCTCACGGGTATCGTCGTGGGTGGCAGCGGACGGCCAACAGGTGCAGGAAGGGGATGTGCTGTTTAAGCTGGACGGCTCCGACCTGCAGACGGAGATTCAAAAGGAGGAGGCCGCCATCCGCAAAACCGAGCTGGAATCCGAGCTGGCCCGTTATGCCGGTGATGTGAAGGAAACGGCAATGGGCACCGGCACCAGTGAGACGGAGCGGGTAGATGCGCTGACCACCAGAGAGACGGCCAAGCTGAACCGGCAGCTGACGGAGGTGAACCTGGACCTGCAGCGCAAGGCGCTGGTGGAGAAGAGGAAGCGGCTTGCCGCGGCGGATTACCAGTCTCCCGTGTCGGGGATTTTCCTGTATGAAAGCTCTGCGAAGCGGCCCCATGCGCTGACGGAGAACCAGTATGTCGGCAAAATTGTGCAGCTGGACCAGCTGCAGATGCTGGCATTGGTAGGGGAGGCCGATGTGTTCCGGATTAAGCCTGGCATGTCTGTAGGAGTGAAGCTTACGGCGGTGAAGGATATGACCCTGAAGGGCAAGGTGGAGAAGGTGTCCAAATTCGCCAAGACGGGTACGGACGAAAACACGCTGAATCAGCTGGCCCAGTTCGAGGTCATCATTTCCCTGGAAAAAAGCGAATATCTGATTGCCGGTTTGTCCTTAAGCGGCGAGATTGAAACCGAACGCAAGGAGGATGCGCTGGTGATTCCGGCCATGGCGGTTGTCCGCGAGGGAGGCAATACCTCCGTTCTTCTGGACAAGGGCAGCGGCCAGACGGAGAAAAAACCGGTGAAAATCGGCATGGAAACACCGGAAAAGGTGGAGATTGTGGAAGGGCTGCAGGCAGGAGACGTTGTAGTCTTGCCGTAAGCAGTATTTCAGATAGCGAAGCTGAGTTCCCCCTCTGGAGAAGGACTGTCCGGAGGGGGGGTTATGTAAGTTGAATCTACTCGAGTAATATTAAGGGATATTTTTTACGGTTTCCTGCATAACTCCGGCAGGAAGAATATGCTACAATGATTTTACTTAAACGCTTACATTTCAGTAGAAAACAAGGGGGCGGCGGATGTGACGAAGGAGCGGCTCTTGGATGTCCTCATTGTCGATGATGAGCTTCCGCTCAGGGAGGAGCTGCGGCTGTTCGATTGGTCGGCTCATGGCTTCCGGCTTGCCGGCGAGGCGGAAAACGGCGAGATGGCTCTGCGCTTCTGCCGGGAACGGGCCCCGGATGTAGTGATAACCGATATCACCATGCCGATTATGGATGGCATTACTCTATTCCGCCGCCTGCGGGAGGAGGGCATCGCCCTCCAGGTGATTCTGCTCACCTGCCACTCCGAATTCGGCTACGCCCGGGAGGCCATTCAGCTAGGGGCTGTGGAATATCTGATCAAGGTGGAAATGGACGACCCCGATATTATCCGTGCCCTCTCCAAAGCCAGGGAGGCTCAAGAACGGCAACGGCTGCTTTCCACCAAGGAGGCGGAAGGAAGGCGCTGGGAGCTCTCCAAGGCGCTGTCCAAGGTCCTGGCCCAGGCAGGCGCATCAGGCAGGGATGGACAGAAAACCGAGCTATTGCAAATGCTGAAGCGGTTGTACGGACTGAAGCCGCCCTTGCGAAGCTGTGCCCTGCATGTGGAATTGAAGCGGGAGCTCCGCCTTCCCGGGCTGCGGGAGGTGGAGGAATATCTAATGGAGCTGGAGCATAACGGCCTGCCCCTCCGGTGGGCTGCTGCTGGGGAAGGGATCTACCTTCTGGTTTCGGGTGCAGAAGCAAGGGAGGCCGAGGATGGCAGGACAGCGGATGACGGGTGGGAAGCGGAGGGTCTCATTCAGCTGGCAGACCGCCTGGAGGATGAGCTTAGCTATTTGAACGGCGCCTTGAGGATTTATGCATTAACGGCTCCAGGACCGGCTGAGACGGAGGAGGAGGCAGTGGAGCAGTTCCGGCTGCTGTCGGAAAAGCCGTTGGATGCCTTCTATGAGCCGGAGCGGCGGGTTTATGCGGGAGGCGGGGATAAGGGCAAGGGCCCGGGCGAATCCCTGGCGGCGCTGGATAAGCTTGTTGCCACTTTTCCGGACACGGAGCGGCTTCTCGCCTTTATCCGGGAGGAGCTGGGCAAGTGGGCGTTTGCCAACCGGCTCCATCCTGCAGCCCTGCAGAGCTGGGCCTCCCTTCAGCTGCAGCAGCGGCGCGGGACGGAGGGGGCGGAGGTGCTATGGGATGATGCGGCCAGGGCTTGCGCCGAAGCAGGGAGCATCGATGAACTCACCGCTGTTCTGCTCCATATGCTGAAGCCGGCCGTGACCGGCAAGGGAGTCCAGCGCAAGCTGCGCAAGGAGATTGCCGATGCCCAGCACTACATCCGGGAGCATCTGGACCAGTCCCTGACCCTGGTCTCCGTGGCCAAACAGGTGGGGTTAAGCTCTCATTATTTAAGCAGACTGTTCCGGATAGAGACGGGCAGCTCCTTCAACGATTACGTGACACAGCAACGGATGGAGAAGGCCATCGGGCTTCTGCAGAACACGACCATGCGGGTGTACGAGGTAGGGAACGCTGTAGGCATCCCCAGCTACCGGTACTTCACGGCAACCTTCCGGCAGTATACGGGCGTGTCCCCCACTTTTTACAAAAAAGGATGATGCCCTTGCAACGGCTCCTTCATTGGGTGACAGGCAGAAGCATGGCCACGAAGCAATTTATGCTTTTTTTTGCGGTCACCTTTCTTATGTTTGCGCTGCTGGCGGGAATGAACTATCAGCGGGCCTCCCGGCTGTTCAAGAACCAGATCGTAGATGATGCCCAGACGCTGATGGTGCGCACCAACCAGTTTCTGGATACGTATCTGGATAACGGCCAGAATATTCTTCTGCTTCTGTCCTCCCAGACCAGTTTGCTGGAGTCCCCGGAGGCCGGACAGGTGGAAGGGTTTCTGCGTTCCGCGGCGGAGAATAACAGCACCATTGTAAAGACCCTGTATATTGTCACCGGTGAGGGCCGGGTGTACAGCAGTGCCCAGGTGTATTATGAGGTGCTGGGCAATCCCATGCTTCCCGGTCTCTACGAACTGGCCAAGGAGAGCTATTCCTCGGTTGTCAGCCAGCCCTACAGCTCGCCCCAGTCGGGCTACACGGTGGCCATTGCCCGGCAGATGCTCGACCCGATGAACCGCAGCGCGGGGGTGGCGGTGGTGGAGCTGGATCTGGAGAAGCTGGTGCGCAAGGTGTCGGAGGTAAAGCCGGAGAATCAGACCTTCGTGCTGATATCCAGCCAAGGCCAGGTAGTGGCTTACGACAACCAGACGGATCTGCTGCCGTCCAAGCCGGAGGAGTTTGCAACGGTGCTGCCGGAGTCCTTTCTTCGCGACGTATACGATTTGTCAACAGGGACCAGTCACTATGACGGTCCTGCAGGAAGGCTGGTTACCCTGAAATCCGGGCAAAACCGTATGGGCTGGTCCCTGATCTTTTTTATCAAGGAAAGCTACTTTTATCAGAATGTCTCCGTGCTTCTGAACGATTATAAGACGGTGGCGCTGGTTATGCTGGTGGTGCTGTTCGTAACGGCCTTCATCATGTCCCGCTTCTTCACCCGTCCAATCCGGCTGTTGGCCTCGCGAATGGACCGGGTTCAGGATATGGAGGTTATTCCCACGATCAGCATCAGGCGCAATGATGAGATCGGACGGCTGGCAGCCAGCTTCAATAGCATGATGGGGCGGATTCAGGGCCTTCTGGAGGAAACCCGGGAGATGGACCGCCGCAAGCAGGAGCTGGAGCTGAAGGTGCTGCAAAGCCAGATTGCTCCGCACTTCCTGTACAATACGCTGGCATGCATCGGCAGCCTGGCCCGCCAGCAGCGCACCGGTGACGTGAAGGAGACGATCCGGTCCCTGGTGGGGTTATTGAAGCTAACCTTCGACCGCACCACCGAGTTTGTCCGGGTAGAGGAGGAGCTGGACGGGCTTCTCCGGTATTTGCAGATTCAACGTATGCGCTACGGGGATAAATTTATCTTCATCAACCAGGTGAAAACGGACAGCTTGAACCTGGCCATACTGAAGCTGACGCTGCAGCCCCTAGTGGAAAATGCGATTTTCCACGGCATCGTGCCTTCGGGCCGGACCGGCGAAATTCGTATCCGCAGCCGGGTAAAGGGCGGCAAGCTGGTATTCTATATCCGTGATAACGGAGTGGGGATGGAGCGGGAGCAGCTCCAGCTGCTTCGGGAAGCCCGTAACGGCAAACCCATGGCGGACAGGTTCACCGGGATCGGAGTGAACAATGTGCATGACCGGCTGCGGCTGCACTTCGGGGAGCCGTGGGGGCTGCGCATCCGCAGCGTACCGGGTAAGGGGACGGTGGTAGCGGTTAGGCTGCCGGTACGTCCGGCGGACGGAATGTTGCGGGAGAGCCCCCCGCGTCTGCATGAGCGGGAGGATGAAGAGGGCCCATTCTGACCGCTCCTGGCAAGCCGTCAACAGTAAAAGCCGTTTCCTGCACGCCGAACCTTCGGCCGGGAGCGGCTTTTTCCATGCGTTCATATCCGGTTCAAAACCGGGCAAGTTTACAGCCTATTTTGACATGTTCACTGTATATTGCAAACGCTTTCGGGTTGGTATACTACGGATACAGATTTGAAAGCGCAGCCAAACCAAGCGTCCGCAGGAGGGACTGCTAAACGGGAGGGCAACCCTGGAAGAAGAGGTGAACAGCAAAATGGACCAGCATATCCCTATTCAGCAGCAAGCCGCTATCCGGCCGGGCGCCGTAACCCGGATTCTGAAACGGGCCTGGCAGTTCAAGGCTCTGTATCTGATGCTCCTGCCCGGCGTGGTCTATTACATTTGGTTCAAGTATATTCCCATGTATGGAGTGGTCATTGCCTTCAAGGATTTCAGCATCCTGGACGGCATTCTCCGCAGTCCATGGGCGGACCCGTGGAACAAGCATTTCCTCGCTTTTTTTGAATCGCCCTATTTCTCCCAGCTATTCGGCAATACCCTCCTCATCAGTCTCTATAAGCTGGTATTTGGCATATTTCCGCCTATTCTGTTTGCCCTGATGCTGAATGAATGCCGGGTGAAATGGTTCAAGTCCGTGGTACAAACCTTGACGTATATGCCCCATTTCCTCTCATGGGTCATCATTTACGGCATGATGCTGGCCCTTTTCTCCCAATCGTCGGGTCTGGTGAATAAGTGGATTGCCACCTTGGGCGGCACCCCAATCGCCTTCCTCACCTCCACGGAAACCTTCCGTTCGGTACTTGTTGCATCGGATATCTGGCAGAATTTCGGGTGGGGCGCCATTATTTATCTGGCTGCGATGGCAGGTATTGATCCAACCTTGTATGAGGCGGCCTCCATCGACGGAGCGGGCAGGCTCCGGATGATCTATCACATTACACTGCCCGGCATCCGCAGCGTCTTCATCATGCTGTTCATTCTGCGGCTGGGGCAGGTTCTGGACGCGGGCTTCGAGCAAATTTACATTATGTACAATATCCATGTTTACCCGGTTGCAGATATTCTCGACACGTGGGTATTCCGGACGGGACTGCAGCAGATGAACTTCAGCCTGGCATCCGCAGTGGGCCTGTTCAAATCAGGCATCGGCATGATTTTGGTGCTGGTCTCCAATTCAATTGCCAAGCGGTGGGGGGAAGGAATATGGTAAGAGGCATACAGGACCGCATCTTTAACGGTATCATCATCGTCCTTCTGGCATTGTGCGGAGCGGCTGCCCTGTTCCCCATGCTGTACGTGGTCTCCGTATCCATTACGCCGATTAGTGAGGTCTTGAAGAACGGCGGCTTCATGCTGATTCCGAAGGAAATCACCTTTACTGCCTACAGCAAGCTCATTCACGAATCCGGCATGATGGATGCCTTGGGCATTACCATTCTGATCACCGTGCTGGGAACGGCGCTGAATATGCTTTTTACGGTGCTGATGGCGTATCCCCTGAGCCGTAAGCGCTTGCCGGCGCGGAGTGCCCTTCTGCTGATGGTTGTGTTCACCATGCTGTTCGGCGGCGGCCTTATTCCCACCTACCTGGTTGTGAAGTCCTCCGGGCTGCTGAATTCCATATGGGCACTCATAATTCCGAACCTGATTTGGAGCTTTAATATCCTGATTGTCAAAAGCTTTCTGGAGCAGCTGCCCGAGGAGCTGTTCGAATCGGCCAAAATCGACGGCGCCAGTGACTTCCGGATTCTCTGGCAGATCGTGGTTCCCCTGTCTCTACCGGTAATGGTTACGGTTGGGCTGTTCTATGGGGTGGGGCACTGGAATGAATTCTTCCAGGCGATCATGTATGTGACAAACCGCAAGCTGTTCCCTCTGCAGGTCATCGTCCGGGAAATTCTCATGCAGACCCAGCAGCCTCTGGAAAATGCCGAGAATATTACGCCCACCGAGACTCTCCAGATGGCAGCGGTGGTCATGGCCAGCCTTCCCATCATTCTGGTATACCCTTTTCTGCAGAAGCACTTTACCCGCGGCATGCTGCTCGGGTCCGTCAAAGGTTGAATGCGCTTCGGCGGAAAGTATGCTTCCACAGGTTCCTCCGCCTGCCGGCGTTTTGACATAATGCATGGCCAAACCAACGAAAGAAGGGGTTCAAACATGGGTCAAAATAAATGGGGTCCCGTCTTACTGTCTGCCGCTCTCTTGGGAACACTGGCCGCCGGCTGCGGGAGCAGCTCCGAGCAGGCCACTACTTCTCCTGCTGCAGGCGGCTCTCCTGCCTCATCTGCCAGCACCGCTCCGGCAGAGCCGACGAAGCCGGTGAAGCTGGAAATTATCCAGAATGCCAGCGGCCTACCGGCAGCGGATAAGGATTTTATTAAGCAGGATCTGGACAAAACGCTGAATGTGGACATTAACATGACTGCTTATGCTGCTGGTGATGATTACAAGAACCAACTGAACGTCCGCATGGCCTCCGGTAATTTCCCCGATTTGTTCGGCGTGGACAAAGCGGCAATCAAGCAATATATCCAGCAGGGACTGCTCTTGGACCTGACCCCCTATTTGGATAAAGAATTAAAGCCAGTCAAGGATTTTATCGGTGTCGACAGCATCAAAAAGGCTACCTTCGACGGCAAGGTATATGCCATTGCCAAGGCGCCGACCATCCCGTACTCCACCTTCTGGATCCGCAAGGACTGGCTGGATAAGCTGAAGCTGCAAACCCCCGCTACCTACGACGAGCTTCTGGCCGTATCCAAGGCATTCGCCGAGCAGGATCCGGACGGTAATGGCAAAAAGGACACCTTCGGTCTGACCGGCGGCAAGCTGGGCACCTTCGCTCCCTTTTTCGGCGGTTACGGTGTCGGTTATTACGCCGAGTTTTACGTGAAGGACGGAAAAATCGTAAATTCCCTCTATGAACCGGGAATGAAGGATGCCCTCACGATGATGAACAAATTCATCGCCAGCGGGTCCGTAGACCCGGAATTGATGGCCAATACCGGTAACCAGCATTTGGAGAAGGCTATCAAGGGGCAGGCCGGCATTATCTATACCGATTGGGCCAGTATAGCCAAGGACCAGCCCATGGAGCAGATCAAAAAGGTCAATCCTAACGCCCAATGGGTTCAACTGGCCCCGCCCAAGGGACCGGCAGGCGCCATCGAAAGCTCCTTTGACATCGGCAATGCCGGAGCGCTGTTCGCCCTTCCGAAAACGCTGGAGAAGGACCCGGTCAAGCTGAAGAAGGTATTCGAGCTGTTGAATTACGTGTCCGGCAAGGAAGGCTCCCAGCTGGTGCAGTTCGGCCAAAAGGGCAAGCATTACAACCTGGAGGGGGATAAGGTGGTCCCCACCGAGCTGATGGGCAAGGAAGCGGGTTACACCTGGCTGTACCAGTTCACAGGACGCCCGGAGCTCAGCTATCTGCAGGTGAAGTTTGCACCGCAATCCGCGTATATTGATTTCGCTAACAAACAGGAGCGGATCAAGGCGCTGAACGGGTTCCTGATCTCCCCCGACGGCTATAACCATGCGGATGCCTTCCGGTTTATTGAAGAGGAATTCACCAAATTTGTCTATGGCAAACGACCTATCAGCGAATATGATGCCTTCTTGAAGACACTGGAAACCACCATGAACTATAAGACACTGTTGGATTCCGCACAAAAGCAGCTGCAGGCGCTGGGCTACGGTAAATAGGATGATGGACTCCGGCAATGCTTGAGCAATGCCGGAGTCCGATATAGGAACAACAGGCCTCATTCGGGTATAATTGCGGATTGCGGACCAGAATTAAACATGATATTATTTACTCGAGTAAATAAAGAGGCCGCCGGTTCATGAAATCGAGTGGCCCTCTCATTCCACATAATTTTACACGAGTAAAATTAGGAGGTAATCAGGAAGATGAAAACCCTGAAGGAGCATTATGAAGTGGCCGTCATCGGAGGCGGTCTGGCCGGCTTTTGTGCGGCAGTGGCAGCAGCCCGGCATGGAGCCAAAACCTGTCTGATTCAAGACCGTCCGGTATTCGGCGGCAACAGCTCGTCGGAAATCCGGGTGACCCCCCACGGTGCGGCTTGCTTTCATGCTTATGCCCGGGAGACGGGGATTATTTCGGAGCTGCTGATTGAAGAGAGGGCCCGCAACCATGAGCTGATTATGGAGAACGGCTGGACCAATAGCGTGTGGGACATGGTTATGTATGATATGGCGGTGAAAACCCCTAATCTCACCTTCCATGTGAACACACCCGTTTCCCGTGTGGAGATGGACGGCAAACGGCGGATCAAGACCGTGACGGGGCTTGTGGCCAATGCCGAAACAGAGCTTGTGGTGAGTGCCGATACGTTCATTGATTGCACAGGCGACGGTGTTGTAGCCGATCTGGCCGGCTGCGAATGGCGGATGGGCTCGGAGGGCCGGGATGAGTTCAACGAACCCCATGCTCCCCTGGAGGCCAGCAAGGATACCATGGGCAATTCCATTCATTTTAAGGCTAAGAATATGGGCTATCCGGTTCCCTTCGAAGCTCCTGAATGGGCGGTAAAGTACGATGATCCGGACTTTTTCTATAAGCAGGGGCGTCCCCCCTATGATGTCCGCGGCGGCTATTGGTGGCTGGAAATCGGGATTCCCTGGCACACCATTCATGACGCGGAGGATATCCGCCATGAGCTTACCCGCCATACGCTGGGAGTATGGGACTGGATCAAGAACAAGGACCCGGAGACCCGGGAGCTGGCCGCCAACTATGCGCTGGATTGGATCGGGCAGGTCCCCGGCAAACGGGAGTCCCGCCGGATTATGGGCGAGTATTTCATGACCGAGCATGATGTGATGGGGCGAACGGTGTTCGAGGATGAGGTGGCCTTCGGCGGCTGGTTCCTGGACCTGCATACGCCGGGTGGTCTCTTGGCCCCTACCAGCGAGCCCGATTCTGCGGCCGGTTACCAGGGCGATTACAATGTAAAAAGCTACTGCGGTCCCTACGGTATCCCGCTTAGCATCTGCTTGTCCAAGGATGTGGACAATCTGATGATGGCCGGACGCAATGTCAGCGTCACCCACGCCGCGCTTGGCACTGTGCGGGTAATGGGCACCACCGCCCTGATGGGCCAGGCGGCCGGTACGGCGGCTGCGCTGGCGCTTGCGGAGAAGCTGCCGGTGAAGGCGTATGCGGCAGACCATAGTGCTGCGCTGAAGCAGGTTCTTCTCCGGGACGGCTGCTACCTGCCCAACGGCCGCAACGAGGACCCGGACGACTTGGCCCGGGAGGCCCGTGTCAGTGCCAGCAGCGAAGCGGAGCTCTACGGAATGGGACCGGATTTCCGGAATGCGGGGACCGTTCTGTTGAAGGGCTGGGGAGATACGAAGCCCAAGAAGCTGGATCTGGATAAGAAAGAGACCCACTGGGATCGTCTGGACGCAGCCCGTGGACAATGGATTGCGGTGGCAGGCGGGGCAATCCGCAAGCTGTCTGTATGTCTTCGGAATATATCGGATACGGTGCAAAAAGTGGGTGCAAGGGTTGTTCCAGTGGAAAATCTGTGGGATTACCGGTGCGATACGGGATTCATCCTTGCGTCTACGGAGCTGTCCGTTCCGCCGGGGGGACCCCACTGGATTGAATGGAATGAGGATATTGAGGGACTTATGCCTGGTTATGTGCGCTTGGATCTGGACGCCAACCCTGCCGTAGACTGGGTGAGAGCCGGGGGTGTAGAGCCGGGGCATGTTTCGGCGTGGGATATGGGCAACGGGCAGATGCGCAGCCAATTTCACGCTCACAGCTTTAAGGTAGAGCCGTCCCAACGGTGTTACGGCCCCGAGAATGTTCTGAGCGGCGTAACC
>JAEWAA010000596.1 GCA_023391955.1 Bacillota bacterium
GTTCGGAGGTGAAGCCCAGAGGAATCACCGCCACGTCCCCGAAGCCCGCATCCGCCAAAGCCTTGCGCAGGAAACCGATGTAGTTGGTGGCCCGGCACCCGCCGCCGGTCTGGGTAATCATAACAGAGGTGTTTTTCGGGTCATACTTGCCGGATTTCAAGGCCGACACCAGCTGGCCCACCACCAGGATGGACGGAAAGCAGGCATCGTTATTCACAAATTGCAGTCCCGCATCCACCGTCTTTTTGTCGGTGGTGGTGATCACCTTCAGGTTGTAGCCCGAGGCCTGGAAGGCCTCCTCCAACAGCTCGAAGTGGATCGGCGACATCTGCGGCACCAGAATGGTATGGTTCCGGCGCATTTCCTCGGTGAACAGCTTCCGGGCGCGTTTGCTGGTACCCGGCGCTGCTGCAGCCACAGCCGCTGCCGTACCGCCGGCGGACGCTCTTCTGCGCTCCAGCGCCCGGCGCTCCTCCATCGCCGCTAAGAGAGACCGGATGCGGATTCGCACCGCCCCCAGATTGCTGCCTTCGTCAATCTTCAGGAGGGTATGCATCCGGCCGGACTGCTCCAGGATCTCCTTCACCTGGTCCCCGGTGATGGCATCAATGCCGCAGCCGAAGGAATTCAGCTGCACCAGCTCCAGATTGGGCTCACGGGCCACCAAGGAGGCAGCCGCATACAGCCGGGTATGGTACATCCATTGATCCACAAAGGTCAGGGGGCGCTCCACCTTCTCCAGATGGGCCACGGAATCCTCCGTTAAGACGGCAAGCCCCATCCCCGCTACCAGATCAGGGATGCCGTGATGGATTTCCGGGTCCAGATGGTAAGGGCGACCGGCCAGCACAATTCCCCGCTGACCCGTAGCCTTGAGCATCTGCAGGGTTTCCTCCCCCTTGCGGCGGATATCCGCCTGCGCCCGGGCTTCCTCCTCCCTAGCTGCCAGCACAGCCGCCTCCACCTCACGACGGGTGACGCCGTACTCCTGCAGCTCCTCATACAGCCGCCGGGCCAGGCGCTCCGTATTGTCGTAGGGCAGATACGGGGACAGGAAGGGCACTTCCCGCTCCTTCAGCACATCCAGATTGTTGTGCAGCACCTCCGGGTAGGAGGCTACCACCGGACAATTATAGTGGTTATTGGCATCGGGATGTTCGTTGCGCTCATAAGGCAGGCAAGGATAAAAGATAAACCGCACATCCCGTTTGGCCAGACTGGTTACATGACCGTGGGTCAGCTTGGCCGGGAAGCAGACCGTATCCGAAGGCACGGACTCCAGCCCCTGCTCATACAGCCGCCGGGTGGACTTGGGCGACAGCTCCACCCTGAACTTCAGAGCCGTGAAGAAGGTATGCCAGAAGGGATAATTCTCGTACATGTTCAGCACCCGGGGAATACCTACCTTGCCCCGGACCGCTTCCTCCTCCGGCAGGGACTTGTAGCCGAACAGCCGCTTGTATTTGTAATCGAACAGATTGGGCGTATCCTCGCAGGACTTCTCCCCGCCGGCTCCCCGCTCGCAGCGGTTGCCAGTCACGTGGCGTCTGCCGTCGCCAAAGCTGTTCACTGTCATCAAGCATTGGTTGCCGCACAGCTTGCAGCGCTCCATCTTCGACTCGAAGGCCAAGAGCTCCAAGGCCTCCGCACCCAATAGGGTGCTCCGCTCATTGGCGGCTCCCCGTTCCCGGGCGATCAGGGCAGCGCCGAAGGCGCCCATGATGCCGGCAATCTCCGGCCGCACCGTCTCCCGGCCCGTCAGCCGTTCAAAAGCCCGCAGCACCGCATCGTTCTTGAAGGTTCCCCCCTGAACGACGATATGCCGGCCCAGCTCCTCCGGGTTGCGGATCTTGATGACCTTGTACAGAGCATTGTGAATCACAGAATAGGATAAACCCGCAGAGATTTCCCCCACGGTAGCCCCTTCCTTCTGGGCCTGCTTCACCTTGGAGTTCATGAAGACGGTGCAGCGGGAGCCCAGGTCCAAGGGTTCCTTGGCCAGCAAGGCACTCTGTGCGAATTCCTCCACATTCATCTGCAGGGATTCGGCGAAGGATTCCAGGAAGGAGCCGCAGCCCGACGAGCAGGCCTCGTTTAACATAATGCTGTCGATGGCCCCGTTTTTGATACGCAGGCACTTCATATCCTGGCCGCCGATATCGATGATCAGATCCACCTCCGGCAGGAAATGACTCGCCGCCTTATAGTGGGCCACCGTCTCGATTTCGCCCCATTCAGCGCCCAGCGCCGCCTGGATAAGGCCTTCTCCGTAGCCGGTTATGGTCGCTCCGGCTACAGTGACTCCCGCCGGCATCTCCTGGTACATCTCCCGCACGATGGAGACCGCCGATTGCAGCGGTTTGCCGCCGTTGCGCATGTACCGGGTAAACAGAAGGCTGCCCTCTTCGTCGATAAGGGCCGCTTTGGTGGTGGTGGAGCCGGCATCGATCCCCAAGAAGCATTTGCCCGCATAATCAGCCAGGCTGCGCTGTCCCACCGTCCGGTTATGCCTCAGCCGGAACTGCTCCAGCTCCTCCTCCGAGGCGAACAGAGGCGCAAGCCGGCCGGAGGCCTCCTCGCGGGCCTCGAACAGCCGGGGCAGGGAAGCCGCCAGGGACTTGATGGTCACCGGCTCATCTCCACGGGCGGACAGCGCCGCCCCCATAGCCACGTACAGCTGGGAATGCGCAGGCATAATCACCTGCTCCGGAGGCAGCGCCAGGGTTTCGATAAACCGCCGCCGCAGCTCCGTCAGGTAGTACAGAGGCCCTCCCAGAAAGGCAACGTTGCCTTTGATTTTTTTGCCGCCGGCCAACCCCCCGATGGTCTGGTTTACCACCGCTTGGAAAACGGAGGCGGCAATGTCTTCCCGATTGGCGCCTTCGTTCAGAAGCGGCTGCACATCCGTTTTGGCAAACACGCCGCAGCGCGAGGCGATAGGGTACAGCGTCTGGTAGCGGCCCGCCAGCTCGTTCAAGCCTGCCGCGTCGGTCTGGAGCAGCGCCGCCATCTGGTCCACGAAGGCTCCCGTGCCGCCGGCACAGGCGCCGTTCATCCGCTGGTCCACTGTACCTTGGAAAAAGGTAATCTTGGCATCTTCGCCACCCAGCTCAATGGCTACATCGGTGTGGGGAATAAAACGCTCCACCGCCTCCGTTCCGGCCACCACCTCCTGAATGAAGGGCAGACCCAGCCACTTGGAGACGGCAATGCCGCCGGAACCGGTTACGCGCACAGATACGCTGGAGCCGGAATAACGGACACAGGCTTCTTTTAACAAACGAAAAGTTGTCGTGCGGATATCCGAGTAATGGCGTTCGTATTTGTCATAGATCAGCTGCCCATGCCCATCCAGAATCACCAGCTTTACAGTTGTGGAACCGATATCCAGTCCCATGCATAACCGATCCCTCATGTTTGTTCACACTCTTTCTACTGCCAACCCGAATTGGCATATGAAGTCTATCTTCCCATTATAATGCCGAACCCGCCCGGACGTAAGACCTTAATTATCATTATTCAAATCTTTACAGACATAGGCTATGATTTTTGTTGTATACCAATCATAACCGAGCTATATAAACTGAATGTAAACTAAAAAAGAAAAGAAGCCAGCCAGAGTCAGTGAGAACTGACTGCTGGTTAGCCCCGTCTTTGTTAAGTTTTAGTAGCCCAGAATCGACTTGGTTTTGGCAAATACATCGTTGGCCATTTTGGTGTAGCGGGCGGAGCCGTTGGCTTCCGCTTGTTTGACGTATGCATCCCAGCCGGAGTTGATGTCCTGCTGGCCGGTAATAAACTTCAGGGTAGCAGTGGAAATAAAGTCCATCAGCGGCTTGGAGATCAGGTTCATTTGCTCGCCTTCATCCGCAGAAGCCATGATCGGCGGAGCCAGCTTCCGGGGCTGCCGGTTCTTCAGAACGCGGTCCGTAAAGTTTTTCTCGCCATCCGTCATTTTGGACAGACGCAGCTTGGTGGTGCCGCCATAAGCGAATACGCCGTTGGCAAAGCCATAGTCCACATTCAGCTTTTTGGTGCCGGTGGGGTTCATGCCGTTATAGGTAATATCCTTGGTCAGTGCAAAGTTGCCGCTGGCGTCCTTGGTATAGGTTTCGCCTTCCACACCCCACAGGCTCAGGGTTTGGCCTTCATCGGAGTACCAGAGCCAGTCAACAAAACGCAGCATCTTGATAAACTTCTCCTGGCCCAGCTCATCCAGCGCTTTTTTGCTGATCATCACACCATTTTCCAGACGGGAGGTTTCAATTTGCAGGAGACCCTTGGGACCGCCGGGCTGAATGGTCATGTACAGATCGGCGTTGGGCACCTGCATCTTGGCCTTGGATTCAGCCAGGAACTGGTAGTTGCCGTTGATCACGTAGGTGTCGCCCTTGTAGAACTTGGCCCGGGCGGCATCATCGTTTTGGGTGAAGGACTCAGGGTCCAGCAGGCCTTCCTTCACCAGCTTGTTCAGGTAGGTCACATAAGCCTTATAGTCAGCAGTAGTATTGGCGAAATAAAATTCCTTTTTGGTTTGGTCAAATTGGAGGCCGTTTGCCTGACCCCAGCCAGCGGTTACGCCGTAGGGAATGGCGGCAATATTCATGGTAGATTTGCCGGTGTACTGGTCGGACCATACATATTTGGCGCCTGTAAACGCTTTTACTTTTTTAAGCGCTTCATAAAAGTCTTCATAGGTCCACTTGTTTTCCAATGCTTCCACATCTACGCCGGCTGCCTTGAACACATCCTTGCGGATCACGTAGGAGTATCCGCCGCCGGCAGACTCCCACAGGCCGGGAAGAACATAATATTTGCCGTTGGCCTGCAGCTTGGCCTGCAGGTCGCTCTCCAGCCCCCAATCCTTCACAGCCTTGGTATAGTTGGGCATATATTTCACCCAGTCGCTGATGGGAACAATCTGTCCACCTGCCACAAAAGCTGCTTCCTCATAGGTTTTGGGAATGATATACGGGGCGTCGCCGCTGTTCACCAGAAGGGATTTCTGGTTTTCATACTCGGTCCGGGCGGTAACCGTCAGCTTCATGTTAACATTGCTTTTTTCGGTGATGGCGCTCCACAGCCGCCAGTTTTGTTTGTACGGGTAGGCTTCGTTGTCGCTGTACATAACGGAATACGTCACAGGCTCGTTGGACTTGAAGGTTTTGTTTTCGCCGTACGTGTAGTCCAGCTTGGATTCATCCACCGGGGCACTGGCATTCGGCGAGGCGCCGGAATCCTTGGAATCGCTGCAGGCAACCAGCCCTGCGGCCATAATGACCGCCAACGTACCACTCATAACTTTGCTAATTGTTTTCATACGAACCTCCCTGAAAGTTTTTGCGCCAGCAAAAACTGGCCTCGTAAGCATCTTCTGGATTTTGGCATGTATGGCGCAAAGACCGAAGAACCCCCCCGGGATTTACGCGTTTTAATGAGGAACGGCGCAAAGCTGCGGCAAGCGCTTGCCTAATCAGCCCTTAACCGAACCAATCATCATACCCTGAACGAAATACTTCTGTACAAACGGGTAAATGCAGATAATGGGCAGCGAGGTCAGCACCATGGCTGCGGACTTGATGGTGGCGGCTATTTGCCGGTCGGTCTCGGAGCTTGCTCCTGCTTCCGCCGCGGTGCCTCCCAGACTATCGATCAGCTGGCGCAGATAAAGCGCCACCGGCCATTTATCCTTGGACTGGAGGTAAAGCGACGGACCAAACCAGTTATTCCACAAGCCCACCATACTGAACAGTACCATCGTGGCCAGAATCGGCTTGGACAAGGGTACCGTAATCCGGGTAAAGATGCCGTACACTCCCAACCCGTCCACCTTGGCCGCCTCTTCAATTTCGCCGGGAAGACTGGAGAAGAAGGTCTTCACCAAAATGACGTTGAAGGCGCTGATCGCTCCGGGAATGACAATGGCCCAGATGGTATCCCGCATGCCCAGGGATTTGGCGATCATAATGTAGTTGGGAATCAGTCCGCCTCCGAAGTACATGGTGAACAGGACGAAGGGAATGAAGAACTTGTTCAGCCGCAGCCGTTCTTTAGAGAGCGGGTACGAAAGGACGGCAGTGGCGGTTACCGAGATGACCGTTCCCACTACTGCATACAGGATGGTGTTGCCGTAATACTGGAAGAACTCGGGTTTGCTGAGGATAATCTTGTAGGTTTCAAAGGTGAATTCCACGGGATACAGGAATACCTTGCCCGCATAAATGGATGCTTCCGAGCTGAAGGACTGGGCGATCAGATAGACAAAGGGATACAGCGTCACCAAACAGACGAAGGTCATGATGATGGCATTGAAAACCTGAAACAGCCGGTACGAAAACGTTTCTTTTATCATTGTGCCGCTCCTTTCTACCAGAGGCTGGTTTCGGTTGTCCGCTTGGATACTTCATTGGCCAAGGTCACCAAAATCAGTCCGATAATCCCTTCGAATAATCCCACCGCGGTAGCATAGCTGAAATTGCCGCCGGTATTGCCGAAGTTGCCGCCGCCGATACCCATCCGGTATACGAAGGTGGAGATGACATCCGCTTTTTCGTAGGTAAGGGGGTTATAGAGCAACAGGATCTTCTCAAAGTTTGAACCAAGGATGCCGCCGATATCGAGAATCAGCAGCGTCATGACCGTTGGCAGAATGCCGGGAATGGTCACATGCCACGCTAACCGGCTCCGGCTGGCGCCATCGATTTTGGCGGCTTCGTACAGCTCCGTATTAATGCCGGTCATAGCTGCCAGGTAGAGAATCGTGCCCCAGCCCAGTCCCTGCCAGATCCCCGAAGCGATATAGATGGTCGGGAACCATTGAGGCAGCTGCAGGAAGGCGATTTTGGCATGTCCCATGTTCTCCAGGAGGGTATTGACGGGACCTGTGCTGGACAGCAGTTCCTTGATCATACCGGCCACAATAACCATGGAGATAAAGTGGGGCAGGTAGGAGATGGTCTGAACCAGCTTTTTGGTCCTGATCCGGCGCAATTCATTGAGCAGCAAGGCAAAGCCCAGCGTCAACGGAAAGCGGAACAGCAGATAAATAATACTCAGCGACAGCGTATTGCGGAAGGCCCGCCAGAAGTTGGGATCCTTCAGAAACATCCGGAAATAGTTGAAGCCCACCCATTCGGTGCCCAGAAAGTTGGGTCCGCCGCGGTATTTGCGGAAGGCGATAATATTGCCGATCATCGGCGCATATTTGAAGATCAAAAAATAGATGACCGGCAGGATCAGGAAGGTGTAAATTTTCCACTCTTTTTTGACGTGTCTCCACAGCGGCTCTTTTTTCAGGGGATAAATCTTGGTCTTGCCCAGCTTTTCCTCCAGTTGGACTGACATGCTTCCACCTCCTCCGTTTTAATAGATCGTCCGGTTCAATTCATCGGGAATGCCCGATTTGCGGTAGAAATAAGTGTTGACCATATCCCGCCATTCCCGGGCATGAAGCCGCTGCTCCTCCAGACGGGAGGCAGTGGTGCGGTGAAGCTCCTCCGGCACCTTCCCGGCCAGTTCCAGCCACATCTGTGCCATAGCATCCGCTTCCTCCACCCCTTCAAAATGGGTGTTGTAGATATGCTGGATCAGGGTTGTGCCGCCGGACAGCCGGTGGTTGTAGGGAACGTAATGGAAGAACAGCAGAAGCTCCTCCGGACAGGTCTCCACAGTATTGTACATGGACGCGTTTGGCTCCTTGTACTGGGTGGTGTAGCCCGTTCCCTCCGTGCTGCGGTCCACGCCCATACCCTTGTGGTCCGCCCGGTGGTAGGTGCCCCATCTGTCATATTCATATCCGTCCACATTGGGCCCGTAATGGTGGTTGGGATTGACCATCCAGCCGATACCCAGAGGAGAGGTGTATTTCTCATAGGTTTTCCATGAGCCCATCAGGATGTTTTCCACCACGGCCAGCACCTGGGGATCGGTTCCGAAGGTCAGCGTTGCCCATTCCCGGGCGATCTCCTCGGAGGTGAGGGACGGGTCGAAGCTGAGTCTTCCGAAGCCGTACCAATTGGCTGCGGCCAGATCATGGC
>JAEWAA010000622.1 GCA_023391955.1 Bacillota bacterium
CTACCAGAGTGGTCATGATCCATGGCCCAAAAATCAGGATGGATATCAGGACCGCCAATATTTTGGGAACAAACGCCAAGGTTTGCTCCTGAATTTGTGTAGTAGCCTGAAATATACTGATCACCAACCCGACTACCAGCGCAATTAACATCATTGGTGCACTGGCCTTCAGGACCGCGTACATGGCTTCTCCGGCCAGCTTCATTATATATTCTGGACTCAAGGCTTTATCCTCTCCTTACCGATCAAACGCCGGGACGTTAACCATAGCTGAGCAACAGCCCTTTAACAATCAGATACCAGCCGTCAACCAGGATGAACAGCAGGATCTTAAAAGGCAGCGAGATCATGACAGGTGGAAGCATCATCATCCCCATTGCCATCAAGGTACTGGAAATCACCATGTCAATAACCAGAAACGGAATGAAAATAATGAAACCCATGGTAAATGCTGTTTTCAGCTCGCTGATGACATATGCCGGAATTAATGCGGTCAAGGGTGTATCATCAATACCCTCAGGCCTTTCGGCCTTGGAGAAGTCCAGGAACAGCTTCAGATCCTTCTCATGCACATGCTGGCCCATAAAATGCTTCAACGGTACAGCCGCCTGCTCCAAAGCCTGCATCTGCGTGATTTCGCCGCGGGCATAGGGCTGATAAGCTGTTTGGTTGATTTCGCCGATGGTGGGCGCCATCACGAAAAGCGTCAAGAATAAGGAAAGTCCGATCAGCACCTGATTGGGAGGCATCTGCTGCGTACCCAGTGAAGTCCGGACAAAACCCAGCACGATGACAATCCGGGTAAAGCTGGTCATCAGCACCAATATGGATGGCGCCAAGCTCAGTACAGTCAAAAGCAGGATAATCGAGATGGTGCTGGAGCCCCCTGCCTCTCCGCTTCCGCTGCCGATGCTCAGATTAATGTCGGGAATCGGCTCCGCGGCAAAGGCGATGGACGAAAAGGCTAAACCTGCGAAACAAAACAAAACAAGCAGAGCTAGAATTTTCTTATTCATGATTAGTCATCCAGCCGATCATGTGGGTTTTGGCGGTCCTCGGTGATAAGCTCCTCAACCTTTTTCTGCCGGTTGGCCATTTTCAGCATTTTTTCCTGGAAGACAGCCTGAAAGGAAGGCGTCACATCCAGCTCCTCGGAGCTTGACCCGTTTTTGCCGAACCCCTTCAGCCAGCCGCCTACAGAGGAAAACGTGCCGGTGCCGGCAGCGGGACTGGAGTGGAAATTGTCCAGAATGAATCGGATCTCCGCTTCATCCGTAATTTTGTCCACAAGCCCTACTTCTTCGCCGACTCCCAGGACATACAGGGCATTGCCGATCTGTACCAGCTGGACAGACTTGTTTTGCCCCAAGCCAACACCGCCTATGGTCCGCAAGGAGCGGTCCGCCCGGAATAACTTCCCTTTTTGGGATACGGTCTTCATTATCACAAGAAAAATGCCGATAATGACAACGAGAAAGAGAATGACCTTCAGAATCATCCAAAAGACGGATAGGGAGCTGCCGCCTTGCAGATCTGGCAGCCCTTCATCCTGAGCATAGCTAACTCCTGCCGTCATGGAAGCATGCAGCACGCATGCCCCCGCTGCCAAAAGCCCCTTACATACCCTCTTCATGCAATGCCTGCCTTCCCGCTTGGGAAATTAGCCAAGCGTTTTCTTGATGGCTTCAATTACGCGGTCAGCTTGGAACGGCTTCACGATGAAGTCCTTAGCGCCTGCCTGAATGGCGTCGATAACCATAGCCTGCAGGCCCATGGCGGAGCACATAATCACCTTGGCGTTGGCGTCAATTTTCTTGATTTCCTTCAATGCGTTAATGCCGTCCATTTCCGGCATGGTAATATCCATGGTAATCAGATCCGGGTGAAGCTCCTTGTAGCGTTCAATTGCCTGGGCCCCGTCATTGGCTTCGCCGCATACCTCGTATCCGTTCTTCGTCAGAATATCCCGGATCATCATTCTCATAAATGCTGCGTCGTCCACAATCAAAATACGGTTTGCCATTAGTAATATCCTCCTCGAGAGTAATTATTGAAGTTTTTGGATACGATCCCATTGATTGATGATGTCGGTGACGCGAACGCCGAAATTCTCGTCAATGACCACCACTTCACCCTTGGCAATCAGCTTGTTGTTTACCAGAATGTCTACCGGTTCGCCAGCAAGCTTGTCCAGCTCAATGATGGAGCCTTGCGACAGATCCAGAATATCTTTGATCACTTTTTGTGTTCTACCCAACTCTACCGTGACTCGGAGGGGAATGTCCAGCAAAAGATTTAAATTGGAATCATCCGGGATCAAATTGTTCGGATGATTAAAATTCGTGAATTGTACCGGCTGCACATTCACATTCCGGTTCGGCACGGAGTATGCTGCCGCTGCCGCTTGCTGCTGTCCGGGATACGGAGGCATCATGGGAGGCTGCGGATAACCGGGCTGGCCATAGCCGGGCTGCGGGTACCCGTAAGGCGGCTGCTGATAGGCTGCCGGATCCGGGTAAGCTTGCGGCTGCTGATATGCCGCTGCTGGCTGCTGCGGTTGCTGCTGCGGCTGTGGAGCAGGCGCTGCTGCTGGTGCGACATGCGCGGCGGGTGCAGGTGCCGCCTGCTGCTTCTGCGGCGCGGCCGGTGCCGGGGCTTCCGGTTCCGAGCTTGCTCCGCCCATCAGCGTGCTGACCATATCGCTGGCGAATTTCACAGGCAAAAGCTGCATGATGGAGGAGTCGATCAGATCTCCGATGACCATCCGGAAGGAAACCTTGATATACACCTCTTCATCCGGAAGAGTATCCATACCGCCGTTGGCCAAATCCATAATATCGATGCCCGGCGGAGAGATGTTTACAAAGCGGTTGAAGATGGTGGACATGGAGGTGGCTGAGGAGCCCATCATTTGGTTCATGGCTTCCTGCACGGCGCTGATATGAATTTCATTCAGCTCTCCGGCCGGATTTGTGCCGTCCCCGCCCATCATCAGATCTGCAATGATCTGGGCATCCCGGGTTTTAATCACCAGAAGGTTGATCCCGTGGAAGCCGTCCACATAATTGACATGCACAGCCACATGCGGCTTGGGAAATTCATTATGAAGCTGATCTTTGAGGATGACATCCACCTTCGGCGTGGTAATGTCCACTTTTTTGCCCAGAAGGGTGGAAAGTGCGGTAGCTGCACTCCCGAATGTAATATTGCCGATTTCGCCGAGAGCGTCCTGTTCGATGTCCGACAGATAATCCTGTACGGCAGGCTCCTCCGGTGCACTTGATGTGCCTGTATCATCGGAGGATTGCCGAAGCAAGGCATCAATCTCCTCCTGGGACAAATAATCCTTATTATTCGCCATTTTGTTCCTCGGCTCCTTCTTCTACAATCTCCGAAATTTGAACAGCCACTTTGCCTTTCAGCGTTCCGGGACTGCCGATAAACTTTAATTTTTCACCCACTAGAATATGAAGACCCTGTTCCACAGGTTTAGTCAGCGGAATGACATCCCCTACGGAGAGGTTGAGGAACTCCTTCACGGAAATTTCGGAATGCCCCAGCTCGGCAATGATCGGAAGCTTGGCTTTGGTTACCCGCTGCTTCAGGGCGTCCGCCTCGTCGGTTGACTTCGATTTCTTGTGGGTTACAAACATGTGGTGCACCGACAGCCTCGGCATTACAGGCTCTATGACCACGTGCGGAATACACAGGTTGATCATGCCGGTTGTATCCCCGATCTTCGTGCTTAAGGAAATCAGGGCAATGGTGTCGTTGGCGGAAGCGATCTGCATGAACTGCGGATTTGTCTCCAGAGCCTCCAGCCGCGGATACAAATCTGACACGGTTTTCCACGCTTCCTGCAATGTATCTAACGCGCGGCTGAAAATCCGTTCCATAATAATGGTTTCGATTTCAGTCAAGGCATTGATTTTCGAAGGGGATATGCCTGTCCCACCCAACAAGCGGTCAAGCATGGCAAAAGCGACGTTGGGATGTACCTCCAAAACCATGCGACCCTCCAACGGCTCCGCTTCGAAAATGTTCAGAATTGTCATTTTGGGAATGGAGCGGATGAACTCATCGTAAGGCAGCTGCTCCACCTGCACCACATTAATCTGCACAAACGTGCGCAGCTGTGTGGAAAAATAAGTGGTCAACAGCCTGGCGAAGTTCTCATGAATCCGGGTGAGACTGCGCAGATGGTCCTTGGAGAACCGCGTGGCGCGTTTAAAGTCGTACGCCCGCACTTTTTTCTGCGTCTCTTCCTTTTTCAGTTCCTCCGCATCCATCTCACCGGAAGACAAAGCCGCCAGCAGGGCGTCGATCTCATTTTGCGAAAGTACGTCTACCATATCGTCACCTCCTCGGATACTTCCTGTCCATATTCATCGGTCACTCCACGTAATAATCCGTAAGGGAGATGGAGACCACTTTACCTTCTACAAGCAGTTCGTTGATTTTGTTCATCAGGGTGGAGATCAGGAATTCCTGGCCTTTGCTGCCCTGAATTTGATCGGCTTTCATGTCTGCCAGGGTTTGAATCACAATGCTTTTCACCTGAAACACAATGGTTTCGAATTCTTCCTTGCTCTTTTTGTTGTCCAGGGTAAAAGCGAAGCTGGCTTTCACCACACGGCCTTTTTCTGCCAGGTTAGTCAGCACGTTTTCCATAAAGACGGTCTGTGCCTTGACCTGGGCCGGTGTTAGCTTTTTGCCTTCCACTTGGCTTACCGAAGCTTTGGCTGCCTCCTGCGGATCAGACGGCTGGCTGTTCTTGTCCATCACAGTCCATAACGTGAAGAATGCCACCAAAATCAAGGTAATCACAATGAGCATGGCGATAATGATCATAAACAGTTTGTTTTTAAACACCTTAAGACCCCTCCAACTCCGAGCTCATGATCGTCCCCCGTACTCCGCCAATAGCCGACAAAAAGTTCTGCACCAAGCGTATCACATCTGAAACGTCGTCGAGAACCATAAACTTTTTTCCTGTCGTCAATGTAATCACTGTGTCCGGAGTATCCTCAATCGACTCGATCAATAGAGCGTTTATGGTAATAGGCTTTCCGTTTAACCGTCTGACGGTGATCATGCCATCCCTCCTGCGGCTCGTACATCATAAGCAAAATGCGTATAAAGGATGTACCGGAGGGTTTTTAGGCCCCCCGGCAAATCAATTATTCATAGACGTTAGCGTTTCAGGTTTACCACTTCCTGAAGAATTTCGTCCGAGGTGGTAATGATCCGGGAGTTCGCTTGGAAGCCGCGCTGGGCGACGATCATCTCGGTGAATTCCGCCGTCAGATCCACGTTGGACATTTCCAGCTGGCCGGATACGATAGCACCTGTGCCAATCACCGGGTTGTTCGCAGTGCTATTATCCCCTCCAAGATCCAGCGTCCCCTCCGGATTGGCATTGGGAGTAACACGGTACAGATTTCCGCCGATTTTCTCAAGACCGCCGGGATTGGCTACCTTGACTACTGCAATCTTGTATTCTGTGGGAGCGGAGGTACCATCTTCCTGAACCGCAATGATAGTGCCGTCACTGGCAATGGAGAAGGCAGTCACTCCTTCCGGGATAATAATGGCTCTACCTTCGGAATCGAGAACTTGGAGTCCATCCGCATTAACCATGTTCCTGTTTGTATCCACGGTAAAGTTGCCCGCACGGGTTAAGTAATTGGTATCTTCCCCAGCTCTAACCACGAAAAAGCCGTCGCCGTCGATCCGCAGATCAGTTGGTACGTTAGTGGTCATGGCGCTGCCCGGGGTATGGACAGTATCGATGGAGCTGAGTGCAACGCCCAGACCGATTTGCTTGGCGTTTACACCCCCGGAATCGTTTCCGTCCGGTGCTGTAACACCGGAAACCGTTTGGCTCAAGATATCCTTGAACATCACGCGGCCGCCCTTAAAGCCTACGGTATTAACATTGGCGATGTTGTTGCCGATGACGTCCAGCTTGGTTTGAAAGCCGCGCATACCGGAAACGCCGGAATACAAAGATCTAAGCATAAATTCATTTCCTCCCCGAATGCTTCATTTGGCAATTATTGATGTGTGACAGGCTGTTTGCTTCCTTCGATCCGCAAATCAGGCTTCCTGTTCGGGCCGGCCCTTTCCTGTCACGATACAACCACGGCACTGTCGATATGAGTAAAAACATTGTCTCTCAAGTTTTCGCCGTCCATGGCGGTAACGATGGTCCTGTTGCGCACATTGGCAATGAGTGCAAGATCATTCATGATCAATAAGGAATCCTTGGCGCCTTTGGCAGCCGCCTTATCCAGCGCGGATCCGATCTTCCTTAATTGCTCCGGCTCCAATTGAATCCCCCGCTGCTTCAGCCGGAGTTCGGCATGGTGGCTGAATTTCAGGGTTTCCTCCTGAAGCACCTGCTGGAAGCTTTTGTCGGGAGTGCCGGTACCGGCTTTTGAACCGATCCTCACATTGCCGGGAGGTAGAGTGGCGGGATACATCTGACCGATTTTCATATTGTCCATCATGATGAGGTCTCCGCGTTCTCGATTTTCGTAATTTTCTCCAGAGATACTTCTACGCCGTCCACATTGGCATATTGAACACCTTTTTTGAAGGTGATGGATTGGACAATGCCGCTGTCTTCGGTTTCAGTACCACCAGAATCCTTGCTTGTCCATGTAATGGATTTGCCGATCAATCCGGAGGCCATCCCCAAGGACTCGCGCAATGCTTTCATTTCCGTCGCCATATTGGTCAACTGCTCCACGGAGGAGAACTGCGCCATCTGGGCGATGAATTCCTTATCCTGCAAAGGCTGCATCGGGTCCTGATTCTTCAACTGGGTAATCAGGATTTTAAGAAACTGGTCCTTCCCCAATTCACTGCCGTTGGTTTTCGCCGCTTTGCTGACGTTGGAGGAGGAATAATAAGGCCATACATTCTGGGTGGATATAGGGGAATCCGCCATTGTTTACACCTCCTTTTCACACACGGAGCGACCGCTTAGGCAATCACGTCAAAGCCGTCTTCCTCGGAAGCCTCTCTGCGCAGGATAGCAGCTGCTTCCACAGCATACTCCTCGTTTCCATCACGTGCCTGTTCCCGGTTATTGGAACCTGGCTGCCTGGATTGCTGTTGCCCGCGCTGGTCCTGGAACATAGTGGACTGCAGGGAAGGGCTTTGGGCTACCTCAATCTTTTCCACTTGAATACCTTGGCTTTGCAGCATGTTGCGGAGCTGAGCCAGCTGAGATTCCAGCGCATCCTTGCCCATCGCGGTCTGAGCGGCGAATTGAGCCACCAGTTGCCCGTTGTGCAGGGTGAGTCTCACGTCCACATGTCCCAATGCTTCAGGCGTCAAAGAAAGTCTCGCTTCGGTTATCCCGTTGCCGGTCTGAACACGGAGCTTGCCGAGCATAAACTTGCTAATATCCTCCGCCAGCTGTCCTGCACGTACCGGAACGGTCTCTGCGGAAGCGTGGGCTCTATCCAGCAGGTGCCTCCCGTTAACGGGTGCAGTGCTGAAGGGTCCCTCTTGGGTGTCACCGGACTCTTGACCGGATTCGGCTTGCTCCTGCGGTAAGGCTTGTGCGCCTTTGCCGTTTTCGGTAAGCTGAATGGGCGTATGTCTGGCTGCCAGCATCTCCAGCCGGGAAGCCGCAGTGGAGGGCAGTACGGTAAACGTTACATCGGCGGACTTATTGGCAACGGCTTTACCGTCTTCAAATGTATGCACAGGCAATGTCTGTTCCGGCTGACTGCGCTTCGTCAGAATGGCTGCCAGCTTGTCCTGGAGCTGATTCAAGAAGATCTCGTCCGGATGCTGGTTCAGCGCTTGGACAAATTGCTTCAGCACCACTTGAGCCTGTTGTGCGTTCATAGCTGGAGCGGCTGCAGATTCACCCTCCGCCTGATTGGCAAGAGTTGACGCATCTTCCGTGCTCACAACCGCCGCGGGCAACAGCTGCATTCCTTGCAGAAGAAGCGCCGCCTGGGCCAGCCAAGCCTGCATATCCTCATTTCCAAGATGCTGCTCCAGCAAGTCCGGGTTGTCAGCCAATTGCTCCAGCAGCTTCACCAAAACCTCCGAATCGGGTCCCTCCAGCATGGCGGCCGACTCCTCAGAGCTCATACCGGCCAGCAAACCTGCCAGCAGGGAAGATAAATTGGGAAGTGTGCTCGTTTGGGCTTGAGCGCCTGTTCCGACGATGACCTGCACCAGCATTTGGCCAAAAGCATTGCCGCCAGCTGCAGAAGCGGTGCCGGCTGCATTCCCTTGAACGGCTCCGGTATTTCCCGGCATGGTCATTACCAATGGGCTAATCGTTGTCATTTTCGTTTTCACCTCCTTTCATGAGCTGGTTCTAATGTAAGGCTATGGAGCCAGCTTGGATGCAATGACCGGAGCCACTTCCTTAAAGTTGTCAGACAGGTAGGTCATAATTTTGGAGCGTCCTGCCACATCCATACTGTTCAGGATCTCAACAACCTTGTTGGAGTCGGTTTTATTCATTTCCACCAGAAGCTCAGCAGCACTTTTGGGTGTCATGTTAGCAAAGGTCTGACCCAGCTCCTGCTTGGTCATGGCGCTTGATTGAGTGGTAGTGGTAGCGGTTTTGTTCAGATCAAGCCGTTCCTGGAGGGCGGCGATTTGCTTGTCCTTGGCCGGAACGGCATCCTTCAGATAAATGGAGGCTTCAGCTGCTTTTTTGGCATCCATTTTCTCCAGAATGCGAACCCGGTCGTCCGTCTTCATCTCAGAAAGCAGCAGCACCTGCTCCTTCAGGGTCAAGTTCTGCATGATCGGCGCAGCCTTGCTGGGCGACATCTTGGCATACATAGAAGCCGTCTCGGTAATCAGCGCCTGATACTCCTCGTCGCTTTTGGCCGCACTTGCCTTTTGCGCCTCCAAAGCAGCGACCTTGGCCTGCAGATCCTTAATGGTCTGCTCCTTATCCTTCAGTGCTTGAGTGCTGCCCGCCAATTCGGCCGTCTGAGCTTCCAGCTGCTTTTGCAGGGCAGCCAGTTGGGCGGAAGCCTCGGTTGCCACAGCTTCAGGTGTGCCTTCGGTATGGGCGGCAGCGCCTTGCGCGGGCGCCTGCGCTTCCTTGACCTCTCCCTTGGGATCAGGGAGAATGGCGGACAAACCCGGCACTTTATTCCCGATTTTCAAGAGCTCATCCGTTGCACTGTAGCCAAACAAGGAGAAGAGCGCCCCCATCAGAACCATCGTGAATACAATGGGGATAAAAAACCAGTACAAAAACCGTTCAAACGCGCTGAATGTCGGCTTTTCCGCCTCCATCTCCATCATTTATGCACTTCCTTTTTTGTCCAAGATCTATTATCCATGGCTGGCTTTGTGCCGCATGGTGGCCATTTCATCAAGGACTTCCTGCTCCTTCTTCAGCACCGTGGCCTGATGAAGCAGATATGCCTTGTTGCGGGCTTGATCCCAAACCTTTTCTTCCACCATTTTGGAGGAGAGGATACCCCGTTTTTCCACTACGTTCTTTTCCGCCAGCTGGACATCAGCCGTTTTGCTCCGGATTCTGTTATTCAGATGCTCCAGATAATACTGGTAGTTCATCAGCTCCGAGGCGGTGGTATGCTGTGCTGCCGAGACGAGCTCGGTTTCTACACTGCTTTTTTCGGAAAACAAGGTGGAAAGGCTCTCCTCCTCTTCCCGGAGGTGGCCGATGGCACCGGACAACACCCATTCAGCCTGAGTCTTTTCATTGGATTTCAGATCCACAATCTTCTGGAAGGTGTACTTAAACCGCATCCTCTGCCTCAACCTCCGCTGAATTCGGATAACAAACGCTCCTGAACCTGGGTGAATGTCACTTTTTCATCTACTTTTTGCCGGGTGAACTCATTGATGGCCTGAATATATTTCAAGGACATGTCAATTTCCGGGTTGGATCCGCGCTGGTATGCCCCAATATTGATCAGATCTTCCGAATCCTTATAGATAGAAAGAAGCTGATTCAGGAATTGGGCGGCCTCCTGATGCTCAGGCGGCACAATTTCCTTCATGACGCGGCTGACGCTGGCCAGAATATCAATGGCCGGGAAATGTCCTTTATTGGCAAGATTACGGTTCAGTACGATGTGTCCGTCAAGAATCCCCCGGACTGCATCGGCGATGGGCTCATTCATATCGTCACCGTCCACCAGTACGGTGTAGAAAGCGGTAATGGAGCCTTTGGGATTGGTCCCAGAACGTTCCAGAAGCTTCGGCAGCATAGCGAACACGGATGGGGTATATCCTCTTGTCGCAGGCGGTTCCCCTACAGCCAGTCCAACTTCACGCTGGGCCATGGCAAACCGTGTAACGGAATCCATCATCAGCATGACGTTTAAACCACGGTCTCGGAAAAACTCGGCGATGCTGGTGGCAATCAGTGCTCCCTTAATCCGGATAAGCGCAGGCTGGTCGGAGGTAGCTACCACCACAACCGAACGCGCCAGACCTTCCGGCCCCAGATCCCGTTCAATAAAATCCAATACTTCCCGTCCACGTTCACCGATTAGGGCGATCACATTGACATCGGCTGCAGTATTACGGGCGATCATGCCCATCAAGGTGCTCTTCCCTACGCCTGAGCCGGCGAAAATCCCTACCCGCTGGCCATTGCCCACTGTAAGCAGTCCGTCTATTGCCCGGATGCCTACGCTGAGGGGCTCCAGCACCCGTGGACGCTTTAACGGATTGCTAGGCATATTGTGGGTGGAATAATGGGTCATGCGGCTGGGAAGGAAGCTGCCGTCCAGGGGCTGGCCAAGACCGTCAAGCACCTTGCCCAGAAGCTCATAACCAACCTGCACGGAGAGCGGCTTTCCGGTGCCCACCACTTCACAGCCAGGCCCGACGGAATGAAGATCACCGAGGGGCATCAAAATCACTTTGTTGTCCCGGAAGCCCACAACCTCCGCTTTCAACGGCTTCGTGGACTTATAGGGATAGATATAGCAGACATCACCTACGCTGGCGTCGGGGCCTTCGGACTCAACCGTCAACCCGATAACCTGGGTTACCTTGCCGTTCACCAGCACTGGGTCGATATGACGAAGGTGTTCGATATAGCGCGAAGCCTGGGGCATGTTCATGCTTCCTCTTCTCCCTCCGCCATTTCCATGGACAATTGCTGCAGCGCAAGCTTGATTTCCTTCAATTGGGTGTCCACACGGGCATCAATGCTGCCGAAGGCGGTGCGGACCACACATCCGTAATCATCAATGGTGGAATCAGGAAGAATCTCCAGCTCCGCTTGGGAATCCACCGACAGCTTCAGCTCATCCCGGGCATCCCGGATATAAGCGAACTGCTTAGGGCTTACACAAAGGGTAATGGTGCCCTTTTCCCGTTTGCGGGCAAGCACACCTTTTGTCATCTCAATGACCCACTGGGGATTCACACTCAGCTCCTGCTGGATGATCTTGCCGGCAATGGCTGTCGCCAGCTCCACCAGGAAAGGTTCGGATTCCTGGATGATCTGACGCTTCAGCTCATACGCCTGCTCCAATACGGTGCGGGCATCACCCAGAAGCTGGTCATATTGCTCAAGCACCTTGACTTCAGCCTGCTCCTGTCCCTCCTGGAACCCTTGCTCGAATCCGCCTTGCCGTGCTTCCTCCATAGCCTGCCGGTCCTGGCTGCGGCGTTCCTCCCACCAGCCTTCAATTTCCTGCTGGGCGGAAGCCCGAAGCTCCTCGGCATCCTCCAGGGCCTGCCGGATTTGCTCCTCGGCCACATTCTCCGCGTCCTGCAGGATGCGGTCCTTCATCTGAAGCAGCTGCCGGAGCTCCGCCTCTTCCTCATCGGTAACAGGCTGGACCAGGGTTTCATGCTGCATATGATGGGGTAAAGGAAAAGGTGAAACATTTATTTCCTTTCGATCGTCTAAGGTAATGTAGAATTGAGGCTTGATCACTCTAGACAATCACATCATCTCCCCCGCCGCGGGCGATAATAATCTCGCCGGATTCCTCAAGACGGCGAATGGTGGATACGATACGGCTTTGGGCCTCTTCCACATCACGCAGCCGGACAGGTCCCATGTATTCCATTTCTTCCTTGAAGGTCTCCGCCATCCGTTTGGACATATTGCGGAAGATGGATTCCCGCACTTCCTCGCTGGCCACCTTGAGGGCCAGTTGAAGGTCGGCATTCTCCAGATCCCGGATAATGCGCTGAATGGAACGGTTGTCGATATTGACGATGTCTTCGAATACAAACATCCGCTTCTTGATTTCCTCGGCCAGCTCCGGATCCTGAATTTCCAAGGCGTCCAGAATGGTACGCTCCGTACCGCGGTCGACCCCATTGAGGATTTGTACAATGGATTCGATGCCGCCTGCTGAGGTGTAGTCCTGGGTAACCGTAGCGGAGAGCTTCTGCTCCAGCACACGCTCCACCTGAGCCACGACCTCTGGAGAGGTGCTGTCCATCAGAGCAATCCGCTTGGCCACATCCGCCTGCTTATCCTCAGGCAGCGCGGAGAGAATCATGGAAGCCTGCTGGGCCTGCAGGTAAGACAGCACCAGCGCGATGGTTTGGGTATTCTCGTTCTGGATAAAGTTAAGAATTTGCGACGGGTCCGCCTTCCGGGCGAAGTCAAAGGGACGAACCTGAAGGGTTGCCGTCAGCTTATTGATAATATCGATGGCCTTCTGGTTGCCCAGCGCCTTCTCCAGGATCTCCTTGGCATAAGCGATACCGCCCTGGGAGATGAATTCCTGGGCCATGCAGATTTGATGGAATTCCGCCAGAATGGCGTCCTTTTCTCCCGAGTCCACCTTGCGGACATTGGCGATTTCCAAGGTCAGCTGTTCGATTTCGTCATCCCGGAGATGCTTGAAGATTTGCGCGGAAACCTCCGGACCCAGACTGATCAGCAGAATAGCAGCCTTTTGCCGGCCTGTAAGAACTGGAGCCTGAAAAGCCCCTTTAGCTGCTGCCATTGCACACCCCTCTATTCATCTACAAGCCAGGTGCGAAGAAGATTAACGAACTCTTCCGGTTTTTTCTTCGCCAATTGCTCAAGCTGCTTCCTGGCCTGATTTTCATTAGTAAGATTGTCAAGATC
>JAEWAA010000623.1 GCA_023391955.1 Bacillota bacterium
ATACAAAAGCGTCTGCGTCCATTTTTTGAACCAGGATTTCCGCACCTCATTCAGCAGAATCGCCAGAATGATGGGAAAAGGGAAACCCACGAATACGGTGAGGGAGCTTAACACCAGGGTATTGCGGATGATGGTCAGTGTTTTCGGGTTGTTGAACAGATACTCATAATTCCCCAATCCCACCCAAGGGCTGTGCAGGATGCCGTCGGCGAAATTGTAATCCTTGAAGGCGATTACAATCCCCAGCATGGGAACGTACTTGAACAGAACGAAAAAGATCACTGCCGGCAAAAACATGACGATGAGGGGCTTGTTCAGCATCCACCGCCTCCGCCCGGACAAGGTGTGTTTTGCCGCCGTTCCGCGGCCTGTGCTTGTCTGTGCGATTTCCATATCGTTCATCGTACTCACCTCCGTCTTGTTACCGATTGCCGGCCAAACAGGCTGCCCGGTCCGGGAAGCCGATCCGGCTAGCCGCATTCACAATGTAACCCGAACCGGGGGCTTCGGACAATTGACAGCTTTTGAGGAGGCTATCACTTTTTGAATCGGCTGTAAACCCGCGCCGCTGCTGGCTTTTGTTCAACGGATATTCACATTTTGCTCTCCTATCATTTCTTGAATGCCCATAAAAAAGGACGGGACCGCTTCCGCAATCCCATCCTCATATGCGTTTATGCTCCCTCCTGGCTCCGGTATTCCCCCGGAGTCGTAGAGGTTACCTTCTTGAAGGCGCGGTTGAAGGAAATATAGTTGGTGTAGCCCACCCGGCTGGCAACCTCATGGATGGTCTCCCGGGTTTCCTTCAGCAGCTGCTGGGCATGGCCGATCCTCACCTGGGCCAGGTAATCCACAAAATTTTCGCCAAACTCATCCTTGAAGAGCCGGCTCAGATAGCTGGTGCTGATCTGGAACTGCTCGCTGATCAGGGACAAGGACATATTCGGATCCGAATAATGCTCCTCGATGTACCGTTTGACCTCCTGAATAACACCATGATTGCTTTTGCTTTGGCGGAGCATTCGGAGCTTCCTCGCATTGTCCTCCAACAGCTTCTTGAAGTCGGCGTGGAGCTCTTCCATGGTTTCGAAGCGCTCCAGCGCATCATTCAAGCCCGGAGCCACCTCCTGGCGCCATATCTCCTGCATCTCCTGGGGCAGCTCCATCATTTCACGGAACAGGTGGTACACCAGATAATTCATGATGTTCATTAATTCATCTCTGGAGAGAAGTCCGGTTTTCAGATCGCCGAACAGCACCTCGAACTGCTCCTCCCACTGGGGGTCCCCCAGCCTGTATGTCTGGGCCAAGGATCGGATGGTCTGCAGCCCTTTGTAGAGCTCTGCATCGGATTTGACGCCAATGTCCTTCTGCCCGATGAACCGTCCCCGACCCAGCACCGACTTGTATTTCATGGCTTCCATGGCATCATCGTAGGACCGGTAAATGTCGGACACCTCGGACACGAAACCGCCGGAGGACATAGTCACCGTAAATGTCAGGTTGGCCTCCACCCAAACGATAAGCTCTTGGCCTACCTCCATAATGGTTTTGTCAAAATCCGGGCCTTGGGAGGTATCCGTGATGAGAAACAGCATCCCCATTTGTCCATTGGACAGCCATTCCGGCCACACGGCCAGGCTGCGCTTATGGCATAGCTCACCCAGGGCATTCACCAGTGCATAACGCAGCAGCTCCTGGCTTTTATGGGTATAGGCCTGGCTGAAATCGGTGAATCTGTCGATCTCCAGAAGCCCCACGGCAAGCTGGCGGAAATCCGGCTCCAATCCGTATTTCGGCAGCTCCAGCCTCCACTCGTCCCGTGTTACTGTTCTGCTCCCCTCCAGCAGCTCATGGAAAAAGTGGCGCCGTTTGTAGATGATATCCTCCTTCTGCTGCTTCCGGTACTCGTCCGAAGCCTGGATAATTTCACTCAGGGTGGATTCGATATAGGAAAATTCATCATTGCCCGTCTTCTGCGCCGGGGAGGGCAGCAGCTTGCCGGTCATGCTGCTGATCCGCTGCATCATGGTGGCTACCGGCTTATAATTGCGGCGGGAAACCAGCACCAGCCAGCCCAGTCCTACAGTGATGATGAGGATGACCATGATGATCCAGATAAACGAAATTTTCAGCAGGATCTGCAGGAAGGAACCGCCTACCATGCCGCTGCGGATCTGCCAGCCCGTATAAGTGGACACCACCCGGGAGAGCTCCTGCTTCTGGTTGGGCGGAATGAGCATAGCCCCTTCCTCCGCCTGCAGCCCGTTTTCGGTGCCCAGCAGGAAACGGCCGTTGGCATCATACAAATGGATGAAGCTGATTTCATTGCCAATCATGTCCCTCAGGAGATTCCGCAGGGCATCGGCAGACACGTTCACCACCATGAGCCCCTTCTCCCCGGTAATGAGGGGGATACTGCGGGTGAGACTAACCACCATATGGGAGACCTCCGGCGACGGCCCGGCGTTTCTCGGCTCAGACCACCCGGTGGGCACTGGCCCGTTTACAGCTCGCTCAATAACACCCCGATCGGAGAATTGGTCCAGAGGACTGATGGATTGATGACTCAGCACTACCTTATCAGATAAACGGTACAAATAGAGGGAGTCGATCAGCGGATTGGACAGCTTTAGCTGGATCAACCGGGTGGAGGCGTTGTGGGCGGCGATGTAGGGATTGCCGGTATCGGAGAAAAATGGCTCGAATTCATTGGAGATGATTTCCCGGTTCATCATTTCGCTGATGGCGCGGAAGGAATAATCCAGGGATTGCACCGCCTGCCGGGAAAACACTTCGTTGGCCTTGGCCGTCTCCTTCTGGGACAGCTCGGCGGAGCCAAAATAGAAAATAACCAGCAGCAGGCTGGGGACGATAATAAAAATCGGCATGTACGAGATGAGCAAGCGGTTATACCAGCTGTGGTTCAATGGGCTCCCTCCTGACTATCTCCACGTTGCCACAATGTTCATGAAAAATCAATCCCATTTTGCAAGCCGTTACATTTCCTGCCCATACACACAAACAACCAATCCAGCAGGTCATATGCGTTTGCGGAGGACATCCATTAATACCAACATGATATGGGACGAACATCGTCCCATCTATTGATCCGGAGGGTGCATAACAGGCAGGAAATCCTTTCTTTAACCCGCTCCTCTCTTTTGGTATACTGGGTAAATATTCAATACCGGATCAATCGCCATACTCAAGTGATACCTTTGGAAGGAACCGTGAACGGAAATGATGCAGCTGTTTTCGAATGCAGAGCCGCAAAAATTAAAACCCGCTGCCATGCTAAGCTCCTGGTGGCGATGGCTGCTTCTTGGCAGCGGAGTGGGCCTTTTGTCAGGCACCGCCTCCGCTTTTTTTCTGACGGCCTTAAGTTATGTAACCGATATGCGCCTCCGGCATGGATGGCTGCTATTCCTGCTGCCACTGGGCGGGGCGCTGGTCAGCTATCTCTACCTGAAGGTGGGCAAAACCAGCGGTAAAGGCAATAATCTCATTCTGGAGCAAATCCAAAACGGCCAGGAGGCGGTTCCGCTCCGGATGGCGCCTCTGGTATTGGCCGGCACGCTCATTACCCATCTCTTCGGCGGGTCTGCAGGGCGGGAGGGTACCGCCGTGCAGATGGGCGGCAGTCTGGCCGATAGTTTCGGGCGGCTCCTGCGGGTGTCCCCCGCTACCCGGCGGATTCTTCTCATCTGCGGCATCAGCGGCGGCTTCGGATCTGTATTTGGTACACCGTTAGCAGGAACGGTCTTCAGCCTGGAGGTGCTGGCAATCGGCCTCATCTCCCATGAGGCGCTGCTGCCGGCCTTTGTGGCCAGTCTGGTGGGCCATCTGACCACCACAGCCCTGTGGGGTGTGCCCCATTTGCATTACAGCATGGGTTCGGTCCCCGAGCTCACGTTGGCGGTGGTTGGCAAGGTTGTTGTGGCATCTGTAGTATTTGGTCTGGTAAGCCTGATCTTCAGCGAACTCACCCATTTTCTCAAAAAATGGTCTGCCCGTCTGTTCGCCAATCCCATGCTGAAAAGCTTCGTCGGCGGCATCGCCGTCATTGTGCTGGTTTATGCAGTGGGAACTCGGGATTACCTGGGACTGGGCATCCCGCTTATTCAGGATGCCTTCAGCGGAGGAGCAGCGCTCTTCGCCTTTGCTTGGAAGCTGCTGTTTACCGCTGTCACTCTGGGTACAGGCTTCCAAGGGGGCGAGGTGACACCGCTTTTTGCCATAGGCGCCACCTTGGGTCAGAGCTTGTCCGGGCTTCTGCAGCTGCCCGCTCCGTTTTTGGCAGGGCTGGGTTTTATCGCCGTTTTTTGCGGAGCCGCTAATACGCCTATCGCCTGCTTCATTATGGGCATTGAGCTGTTTGGTTCACAGGGCGCCCTGTATATGTTCATGGTCTGCCTCATCAGCTATCTGGTGTCCGGCCACACAGGGATTTACACCTCCCAGCGTATCGGCAGCGCCAAGTTCCCGTTGGAGCTGCTCCCCGGCGCTACCTTGGGCCAGATGACCGGCATGTTCCGTGTACGGAAACGGAAGAAGGACTAAGGCCCCTATTCCGTCCTTTTTATGGAGCCAAATGAGCATTCAGGATATCGGTCACACGGGACATACAACCGGCACACTCCCGGATCTTGTTCGCGATTGCTTTGCGTTTTTCAATGTGAGTCAAAGCGTCCAGCGTCACATTAAAGCCGCCGCCAAGGGATTCCAAACAATCGCCTTGGTATTTCGTCTGGCCATCGCTTCCGTTCCATAGGAGAGCAAGCTGTTTGTATTGCTGGATAATCTCTGCAATAAATGTCATGTCCGGGTTTTTCTCCAAGGCCCGTTCGAGAAATCTGCGGCAGCTGCCATTGGTTGCAAGATTGCATACATAAATTTTATACATGGCCCAATCATCAAGCGCTTCGGGCTTCATTCCTTCAAACCGGCCATTCTCAATTTCATCTGCCCAGCAACGGAAAGCCTCGGCGCCGAAGCAGTATTCCTTAGTTTGGACGGTCAAAAGCCGCGGCATATCCATGATGACCTTCCGGTAAATATTGCCAAGCTCTGGTTGATTCTGCTTTTCGCCTACAAAACACCATCCAAACCCAAGCAGATCTGTCCACTCATTGGATGCCGCTCCATAACGTTCAGGGGGTGCAAAAACCTTCTCAAAGGGAATACGTTCAGGCTCCGGCTTATCTGCCGTCAGATAAAGCAGGGTTTTGCCATAATCCTCATAGCCGACAAAAACGCCCCATTCATAAAAATACCGGATCACAGGTTTGCCCTTGTCAATATACGCCATCAGCGTTTGCAGATACATCTCAGGGTTCGCCTTAACATCCTTTTGGGGAACGAACGTGCTGGCATAGCCGCATGCAGCAAATACACCCTCGATGAACCTCCCCTTTTCCCCGCTGCCCACCTGATAATCCGTTGCGCCATCCCCCCGGAAGCGGTCATGGGCATAAACCTGGGCTAAATTATCCCCCGTCAGCCCGGAAAAAAACCAATAATCGTAATCGGGCTCTCCGAGACATTCCATCACATACCTCGCACACCCGTTAAACCAATAGTTCTCCCCGTAATGCATGGTGATCAACGGATGGATGTTAGGCAAAAGATTGTTGCTTTGTTTGGTAATCATGGTAAGTTCTCCTCCTTTTATTTTCGGTTTAAAGGTATGCTTCAGCTGCGATACCCGGACAGAGCGGAAATACCGTTTCCCGTTGCCGTTGGAGCCGAGCAGAACAGGATGGGCCGGCTGCATCAGCAGATCCGTTGTCATATAGGGAAAATCCACACCGCAATACCTTGTTTCGCCGTTGATTATCACAGCAAAATGCTTTTCGCCGATGATCCAAGTTAGATGATTGTATACATCCGGCTTAATGCTGCCCAGCTTAGGAAATACAAAATAGTCCCCAAAAACCGGCTGATTGAAGCTTATTGCCTGCTTGGAAAGCACGCTTTCTGAGTTGTTCTCCATGTTGATCCCATATACATTACTGCCGTGATAAAAGCGGATGCTGCCTTCATCACTTCCATGGGCAGACCTGCTGCTGGCTTCATCCACACGGAACTCCATATCGACACGGAAAGGGATTCTCACCTCAATCCCCGTAAATAACAGGCGTTTATCGATATAGGCGATGTACTCCGCTTCTCCCCATTCGGTAATGCGGTAATGCGGGTTAAATATCGGGATCAATTGATCCATCGGAATGTCCCGCCCCCACAAAACAGGGTTTGCCTCTTCAATCTCAGTTGGTGAAATATCTTCCGCCCGACGGTTCGGGACGTAGAGGGCAGCATTTGGTACCCTTCTTTTGACGGGCAGGAACAAATCGACCTTCTCCCTTTGGGCATCTGGTGAAATAATTGATTCAACAAGAGGTTCTTGCCGCAGCTTCCCATCGTGCATATAGTCCACTTCATAATAGGCATTGCCGTCAAAATACCGGATCATTCCCCGGAAGGCCGTGTTCAAATCATCATCAAGGTATACGCTTCCAACAGCAAAGAGCCCTCCGTGAAACGTGTCGTCCCTATAAGGGCCGTCATTGATGAAGCTTTCGGCGATTGTATGGATCACGATGGTTTGAAAGGTGTCGTCCTGATATTCAAAGAGCATATGCTGTCCGGGTTTTGCGGCTGGAATGCCCTTTGGGATCAGCCAATCCCAGAATCCGTCAACATCGGAAATCTCCGATTCTCTATGAAGAGAGGACAAAACCCGCATGGGCTTCAATTCCACAATCCGCACATCAACCGGTTTTTCAAGCCTTTCGCTGACATCGGATAATTGCTCATAGGTGATGGGGGTGAATTTTTCAACATTTTTCAATTGTTTGTCCATTTCCTCATACAACAACGGAAGGACGGATATTTGCTTGATTCCATTTCGGATCATGGTCTGCAAAAATTCGTTAACAATCTGTTTAAGCTCCGAAAGTGCCATCACTTCCTCTTCAATCGCTTTAATCCGGTTCACAAACGTCTCGACAATCACCCCCATGTCCTGACTCTGGTATATTCGCAAAATGTCCTTAATGGGAATCTGCAGCTTGCGCAGGATTACGATCTGCTTGAGACGCTCCACGGCTTCCGGTGCATAAAACCGGTATTTCTCATTTTCCGGGCGCACGCTTTCGATCAGGCCAGCCTGCTCGTAATAACGCAGTGTGCGGGATGAAAGCCCGAGCTGTTGCGATAGCTGGGTGATCTTCACAAGCTCCATCTTCAGTCCACCTCCTCGTTAATCAAAATAGTACCACTTGACGCTGCGTCAAAGTCAATGGCTCCTCTGCATGCAAAAACAGACAGCACAATCTGCTGCCTGTTTTTGCTCCACGATTCTGCTAAATTGGCAAACGGTAATACGGAAGCGTCACGGTCGGCACAAAACCCAGCTTCTGTGCCAGGCGGTAAGAGGCATCGTTCTCCAGACGGCAGGACCACACGGGCTCCAGGCCGTGCTCCAGGCAATAATCGATGAGCGCTGAGCATACCGCAAAGGCATAACCCTTGCCGCGGAAACCCTCCGAGGCTTCAATGCCGATCTCCAGCTTCGTTTCGTTGCGGAAAGCGGAGAAGGCCGTTGCCGCCGGTTCGCCGCCATTCAGCGCCGTGTAGCCGACTCCCTCGTTGACGAATTGCTCCTCATTCCTGAAATAAAAGCGGGGCACAACCGCCCCCGGCTGCTGATGGAACAGTTCTCCGGTGGTCCGCACAATTTCGTGCTCCCGGTGCAGGTGGGTTTGTTTGGCCTGTTCATACTTGGCCGGATCAAAACGGAAGTTAACCCGGGTATTCTTCCTGATAGCCCGATCGCCATCCTCCGGCAGTCCGGCTTCCGCCAACGAAGCTTGATGGGCCTGCATAACCGACGCCACCACCTCGTCCCATCCGGCCTCCGGCTCCGTTTGAAGCCATTCCGGCTTGGAACGGCTGCCATCCGCATTGGTCAGACGTTTGGCCAGCTCTGCCTCAAATTGGCTGCTGCCCTTCTTCCCGAACAACATCGCCATTCCATAAGGATGGGCCACATAGAAGGCCTCCGGCTCTGTTTCCCGGTCTGCATAAACCTCTCCGTCCACAGATTCCCGGAGTACACTTTGCACGAACATCGTATTAACAGGAAGACGGCGGAGCGCCTCCTCCGCCTTCCCATAGTCCTTCCTCGCCAACCTGATCACCGACAACAACCTCCCGCCACTGATTCTATCTAGTTTCTCTTTGATAAGCTATTTTACAGCTTCCCAAAATGGAAGTCTACTCCAATTTTAGCCGCAGCATATCCGCTCCTACGGCAAACTCCTCCATCCCATCCTCCCGGGCATACCGGATGCCGGACAGCAGGACACTCTCCCGCAGCACCCCTTCGAAATGCTCCAGGGCCAATGCCAGCGACCGGCCTGCATCCATCACCAAAAGCACTCTTTTCTCAATGGGAAGCTCCAGCTTCTTGCGGTAATCCTGGATAATCCGCACCACTTCCCTGACCAGACCCTCTTCGATCAGCTCGGCGGTCAGCGCCGTATCCAGCGCCGCGGTAATGCCATAGCCGGATGCGGAGGCTAAGCCTTCTTTTGCCTTCTTTTCTACAAGCAGCTCCTCCAGGGATATCCGGACCGTCTTCTCCTCCAACATCACCTCAACAAAACCATCCTTTAATGCTTGACGTGCCGCGTCTCCTGCCAGCGCCTTCAAGGCCTGCTGAATGGGTCCTACCAGTGGTCCATAGGTTCTGCCTGCCAGCTTGAGATTCAGCTTGAAGGACAGATCCACCATTTCGGCATCCTCCTCCAAAACCTGGATTTCCTTCACATTGATCTCTTCTTGGATAATAGCCCCGAATCTCTCCACGGACAAAGGCTGTTCCATCACAAGAAGCAGGCGGGACAAGGGCTGCCGGGTTTTGAGTCCCGTTTCGTTGCGGATATTGCGGGCCAGCTCTACTACCTGCCGCACAGTTTCCATCTGCTCTTCCAGCCCAGGATCGGACAGGGCCGCGTCACCCCGGGGATAATCCGCCAGATGGACGCTGCCTTCGCCACCCAGGTTCCCGTACAGCTCCTCCGCCAAAAAAGGCATGTAGGGGGCCGTCATTCGAGCCAATGTCAGCAGCACCTGCCGCAGGGTCTGATAAGCCTCCAGCTTATCCTCTGGCAGTCCCTCCGCCCAGAAACGCTCCCGGGAGCGGCGCAGATACCAGTTGCTCAGCTCATCCACGAAGGCTTCGATGAGTCTGGCGGGATTAAGGAAATCATTGGCCTCCAGCCCTTTTTCCACCTGAAGCAGCAGGGTATTCAGCCGGGAGAGGATCCACCGGTCCAAATCATGCTGCGGCGGCTTCACCAGATGCGCCTCTGGCCGGTAGCCGTCGATGGAGGCGTACAGGGCATAGAAGGCATGGACATTCTGGATGGTATCCACCACCTTGGACTTGGCGTCTGCCACGATCTGGCGGGAGAAGCGTTTGCTGCTCCACGGCGCGCTGTCCGACAAGAATGCCCACCGGAAGGCATCGGCCCCGTATTCCTCGATGATTTCCCAAGGATCGATGACATTGCCCTTGCTTTTGGACATTTTTAATCCGTTCTCATCCAATACATGGCCGGTGGATATCACCGCCTTGTACGGCGCCTGACCATTGTACAGGGTAGAGATAGCCAGCAGGCTGAAGAACCAGCCCCGGGTCTGGTCAATCCCCTCGCAGATCATGTCCGCGGGATATTGCTCCCGGAAGGTTTCCCCGTCGCCAAAGGGATAATGGTACTGGGCAAAAGGCATGGACCCGCTGTCAAACCAGACATCTATCACCTCGGAGGTCCGTTCCATCAGCCCGCCGCAGGAGCAGCGCAGCTTAATTCCGTCTACATAAGGCTTATGCAGCTCCAGCTCCTCCGGCACAGGCCCCGCAGCCCATTCCCGGAGCTCCCGCCGGCTGCCCGGCGCCGATTCCTTGCCGCAGTCCGGGCACACCCACACATTCAGCGGCGTTCCCCAATACCGGTTGCGGCTGATATTCCAATCCACCAGTTCCTCCAGGAAACGCCCGAAGCGCCCCTCCTTCAAGTGGCCGGGATACCATTCGATGCGGCTGTTATTCTCGATCAATTGCTCCTTCACCGCCGTGGTCCGGATGAACCAGCTTTCAGTGGCGTAGTAGAGCAAGGGAGATTTGCAGCGCCAGCAGAAGGGGTAGCTGTGCTCGTAACGCTCCTTGGCGTACAGCAGTCCCTTTTCGGCCAGATAACGCACCACATCCACATCGCAATCCTTCACAAAACGTCCCTGGAATTCCTCCACCTGAGCTGTATACCGTCCTGCCGTATCCACCACATTGTGAAAGTCCAACCCATGCCTCTGGACGGTTCTGTAATCCTCTTCGCCGTGGGCCGGCGCGGTATGCACAATCCCGGCGCCGCTGGTATCGCTGACATAGTCCGCATCCACCACACGGAAGCCGTTGGCCCCTTTGATGCTGTCGAAGGGGGGCTCATAGGTCAAACCCACCAGCTCCGCACCCTTTTTCACGGATAGAACCTCATAATCCGCCTTCAGCACCTTTTCCACCAGATTCAAGGCGACCACATAGGTTTCTCCCTGCTGGCGGGCCAGTGCGTAATCCATGTCCTTGTTCACCGCAAGAGCGATATTGCCGGGCAGCGTCCACGGGGTGGTAGTCCAAGCCAGGAATACCAGTCCGTTCTCCTTGCTGGGAAACTTCACGGTGGCGCTCAAATCCTTAACGTCCTCATACCCCTGGGCAACCTCGTGGGAGCTGAGTGTGGTCTGGCAGCAGGGGCAATACGGGCTTACCCGGTGACCCTTATAAAGCAGGCCCTTCTTATGGATGGTGGACAACAGATGCCAGACGCTTTCGATGTAATCATTATCCAGGGTGACGTAGGGATGGTCCAGGTTCGTCCAGTAGGCGATGGCCTCTGTCAGCTCCCGCCATTGGCGCTCATATTCGAAGACGCTGGCTTTGCAATCCTCCACAAATCGGGCGACGCCGTACGTCTCAATCTCCTGCTTGCCGGAGATCCCCAGCTGCTTCTGGACCCCCAGCTCCACGGGCAGTCCATGGGTATCCCAGCCTGCCTTGCGGATCACCTGGTAGCCGGACATGGTTTTGTATCGCCCGATAAAGTCCTTGATGACCCGGCCCAGCACATGCCCGATATGGGGTTTGCCGTTGGCGGTAGGCGGTCCTTCGTAGAATACGAACCGGGGACTGCCCTGCCGGTTGGCGATGGATTGGCGGAAGGTATCCTCCTTCTCCCATTGGGCCAGCACCCGTAGTTCCCGCTGCCGGGCCTTTTCCTTCACATCGACGGTTTTCATTTGTTTGCTCATCCTCTCTTTTTTTCCTGCCGAAAAACAAAAAAATCCCGTCCCCTAAGGGACGAGATTGCTCTCGCGATACCACCCTTGTTCCGCTGGCATCAAAGCCCGTGCGGCACTGTTCCGGCGTACGTGTTCATACGCGGCCCTTGTAACGGCGGGGATTCCGGGTCGGCTTACTTTCCTTCAGCCTTCCTTCTCGGAGAGGATATTCGGCTGTTTCCTGAACGTTGGCTTTCAGCGCGGGGCCAACTCTCTGGAGATCGGGCAAACAGCTTATTTGTTCTCGTCAGCGAATTTGAATGTTAGGTTAGTTGAAAAATAATGATTATTGCCAGTTATACAGGAAGCCGGGAGGAATGTCAATCCCTTTCATGGAATTGGACTGGCGTCTAGTTCGTCTAAAGCCGTTTGAGCTCGGCCGCCAATTCGGCAATTCTGTTGGAGGTGAGCAGCGGAATCAGCGGTTTTACAGTTTCGGCATCCTTGTCCCACCACTTGGTTTCAAGGAGAAGCTGAATCTCTTCGTCACTGAATCGGTTCCGAATCACTTTGGCCGGATTCCCGCCCACTACGGCAAACGGCGGAACATCCTTGGTTACCACGGCCCGCGATGCGATAACCGCCCCGTCCCCGATGGTGATGCCGGGCATAATCATGGCCTCGGTGCCGATCCAGACATCATTGCCGATAACGGTGTCACCTTTGGCCAAATAGCCGTTTTCCGCGCCTTCATGCAGATCCGGGGTGAAGTAAAACGGGTAGGTCGTGATCCAATCCATCCGGTGCCCCTGGTTCCCGCACATGATAAACACGGCGCCGGATCCGATGGAGCAGTATCTGCCGATGACAAGCCGGTCCACATCATCCCGGTCAGGCGACAGGTAACGGACGCAATAATCTTCAAAATGCTGCTGGTGGTAAAAACCGGAGTAATAGGAGTAGTCGCCTACGATAATATTTTTGTTGGTGACATGGTCCTTCAGCACATAGCCTTTGGACCAGTGCTCGAACACATTGGCCATTGTATGAACCCCCGTTTTGGATGGTAGCTGGTATTCCGCTTTCAGCTTACCGTTTTTTTGGCTCCAGAGCCATCCTTTCCACGCGGTAAAAATCGTTTTAGCTGTTTTTTCCGGGACTGGTATTGCCTGCGGGGGGCAATCGGTTAACTCCTTGGGGTGTGTAACGGAACTCAGCGACTCTTAGGCGGGTAAAATCGGCAGTTTATAAGTTTAACGGAACGAAGCGACTCTTAGCGGCTGCAGAATGCTCCAATCTGACGAAATTGTGCTGCTAACGGCGTCTCAGTTCCGTTATAGCTCCAACACCGCGAAAATGGTCGTGTAAGCGCTGAATAGTTCCGTTACAGATGCGGCGTCATCATTTGCCGGCCAGACACTGATGTAAACGCTAAAGCTCAACCGCCTAAAGCCAAACCTTGTATGCTGCCGCAGTTTATGTCATGATACAGGTAGCTTTTATAGCTTAGAACACTAGAACAGGTGGTTTCACATGGCAAACAAACGGAATCCGGAGAACGGCCGCAGGTCAGGCTCCTCTTCCCATAAACAACAATCCGATAAGAACCGCCCGGCCCGCCGCGGCGCCGAACGGCACCAGAATGAAGGCCGGGGCAAAAGACAACGTCACGCAGACTCAGGTAGCGCCTATGGGAGCACCGGTTACCGCAGCGGCAGTCAAGCAGCGGCTGGAGCCGCTCAAGGACGGTTCGCCCCTGAGTCCGAAG
>JAEWAA010000646.1 GCA_023391955.1 Bacillota bacterium
GCGAAGGTCCGGCTGAACACAGCAGCCACATCCTCTTCCTCCGTCAAGTAATTCAGACAGTCGCAAAAGGAAACCGCCGCATCCGCCTTTTCGTCCAGCTCCCACTCCCGCATATCCTGAGCCAGCCACACTGGCCCAGGCACCGAACCCCGGGGACCGGCCAGAAGGTCCCGGCTTTTGTCCTCGGCCATGGAGAGCATAGCGTCCGACAGGTCGATGCCATAAACCCGGTAGCCCTGCAGCGCCAATGGAATGGCGATGCTGCCCGTGCCGCAGCCTAGATCCACCACAACCGGGCTCGAACTCCCGGCCCCGGCTCCTCCCGGCTCGGCCATCCCCTTCCGGCTGAAGGCCTCTAGGGCAAAGGCAATCCAATCCCCGTAAGGCATATCCTCCATCAGCCGGTCATAAACAAACGCAAATTTGCCGTAGCTCATGCCTCGTCAGGACCTTTCTCGGCTTCCTGCTTCAAGTAGGTCCAGTTTTCCTTCTGGTAAACCAGCCCTTCCTTCATCAGCTTGCCCAAAGCCCGTTTGAAAGCCGCTTAGCTGATGCCGAAGCGCATCGCAATAATATCCGCCGGTGTCTGGTCGGAATACGGCATACCGCCGCCTTCCCGCTGCCGGAGCATCTCCAGAAGCCGCTCCGAATCCTCGTCACGGCCGATTTGCTTCAGCTGCTTCATGGAAAGGTTCACCCGCCCGTCCTCCCGGACGTGGGTCACCCGGACCTTAACCTCCTCGCCAACCCGCAACAGCCGCGGACGCTCAGAAGCATGGATCATGCCGAAGGCTCCGAACCCCAACACACCACCCTCCACAATCACGAAGGTTCCCTCCTGCAGGGGCTTGTACACCCGGGCATCCATCCATTGGTTTTTCCAGGATTCTGGCGCGCGGAACACCAGCTCCGCAAACTCCCGCTCTCCGGCCATCCGGCCCAGCATCCGTCCCTGCTTATCATGGTCCAGGACCACATAGAGCTTGTCCCCTACCTGGGGACGCAGCTCCTGAAGATCAGGCAGCTCCCGGAACGGCAGCAGCAGGTTGCGGCCGATACCAATGTCCAGGAAACAGCCGAAGCGGGGATGGATATCGGTTACTTCCAGGAGACCCATTTCTCCCAGCAGCAGCCGGGGCCGGCGCATGGTTGCCGCCAGCCGGTCCTCCGTATCATGGAACAGATAGACCTCAATCTGCTCCCCCTGCTTGATGGTTCCCACAACCTCCGTATAATGGAGCAGCACATCCTGGCTCCCATCGGTCAAGAAAAATCCAAAAGGCGATTTTTCCCGGGCTACCTGCAGCTTAACAGCCGTACCGGCCTGCAAATTTACGGTCATACCCGCTCAACCACTTTCGCGTCGGACCACAGACGTTCGATATTGTAATATTCACGGTCTTCTCTGTGGAAAACATGGGCCACTACATCACCCAGATCCACCAGTACCCATCTGGCCGTATTCACACCCTCGCTCCCCCGAACCGTAACACCCTTCTCATCGGCCCGTTTGCGGATTTCGGTGGCAATGGCTTGCACCTGGGTTTCCGAATTGCCGTGGCAGATCACGAAATAATCCGTCACCATCGACAACCCCTCCAGATTCAGCGCAACCAGATTCATCGCTTTTTTATCCTCCGCGGCATCCATCACCAAGGACATCACGGCTTCCGGCTGTAAACTCATTCATGTATTCCTCCCCTGTGTTTATCAATCATGCAATAAGGCATTGCGGGACAGAACAGTCAACGGATAGATCGGCTGCCCCTTCTCCAGTAAAAATGAAATCGTGGAATCGAACCCGGCCACCAGCGCCTTCTCAAGACTATGTTCAGCCAATTGCCGGATCTTATTCACACCGGGGAAATCCCGGTTAGGTTCAATGTAATCTGCTAAACAGACGATTTTGTCCAAAAGGGTCATCTCCTCCCGGCCGGAGGTATGCCACCGGACAGCGTCCAGTACCTCCGCATCCGTAACTCCCGTCTCTTCAGGCAGTATGACTGCCGCTGCCGGTCCATGCCACAAAGCAGCTTCATAATCCAATAAATCTCCCGCTGCTTGATGATCCAGCAACACCTGCCGCTGTTTGTTCACCGGCCAATATTTGCAATAGTCATGCAGCAAGGCCGCCAGCTCCGCTTTCTCCCGGTCTGCGCCAAAACGCTCCGCCAATATACAGGCTGACTCCATGACGCCCATGGTATGGGACCACCGTTTGGCGGGCATTTGGCTTTTGACCTGTTCCATCAGTTGATCGTTAGGCATAAAGTCCTTTTCCCTCCATATACAGCCGCACCGGTTCAGGCACCATATACCGGACCGTCTGTCCGGCACCGAGCCGCCTGCGGATTTCCGTCGAAGACAGCTCCATCAAGGGCATCGGTGCCAGGGTCACCCGGCTTGCGATGGATTCCGGGAGCTCCTCCAGAGCCAGGGTGTAACCCGGCCTCGCCAGTCCTACAAATCGGATGAGACGGACAATCTCATCAATCCGCCGCCAATGCGGCAAAAACATGACCATATCCGCTCCGATGATAAAACAGAAGCTATCCTCCGGGTATTGCGAGGTTAACAGCTCCACCGTGTCTATCGTATAAGACGTATCATGCTTGGCAATTTCAATATCCGTCACCCTAAAATGGGGATTCCCTTCCACCGCCAGCCGGGCCATGGCAAGCCTGTCCTCCGGCTCCGCCACAGCCCCGTTCTGCTTGTGGGGAGGAACAAAGGCGGGCATAAACCATACCTCATCCAGCTGCTCCGCCTCTCTGGCCAGCTCTGCTGCCAGCAAATGCCCCATATGGATAGGGTCGAAGGTGCCTCCCATAATGCCGATCCGCATGCCGGATTCCCCCTCGGATTACCGCGGAAGCACGATGCGCTTGTTGTCCGTGGATTCCTTGTACAAAATGACGGTTTTACCGATAAGCTGAACCAGCTCCGCTCCCGTTCCTTGTGCCAGCTCCTCTGCCACCTCATGCTTGTCATCCGTGTTGTTGGTGAGGATGGATACCTTCAGAAGCTCCCGGACCTCCAGCGCCTCGCTGATGCTTTTCAGCATATGGTCGTTGACGCCGCCCTTCCCAACCTGAAAGATCGGGTCCAAATGATGGGCTTCCGAACGCAAATACCGTTTTTGTTTTCCTGTAAGCATGCTTGCTCCTCCACATTCTCATATCAAATAATTTCGTTTAATTCAGCTTCCAAAAGCCTCTTCCACTGCAGCCCGCATAGCCCCTACAGGCGCCGGGCGTCCGGTCCAATATTCAAAGGCGTACGCCCCTTGATAAATAAACATGCCCAAGCCGCTGTGAATCTGCGCCCCCGCTTCCTCAGCGCATTTCAGAAAGGCGGTGATCCGCGGATTGTAGACGAGATCGCTGACCAGGAGTCCGGATCTGAGGAATCCCGCATCCATAGGCAGCTCATCCAC
>JAEWAA010000118.1 GCA_023391955.1 Bacillota bacterium
GTTTACGACGAACACGGAATAGTTCCCGTCCGGCAGACGCACCGAAGTGACATGAAGATCCGGATCGGACGACTCCGTCGACAGCACTTCGGAGTGAGCCTCGACATAACGCGAGAAGAGGCTGAACGCATAATAGGACGGATTCGGCGTTGCCGTGATCGGCATCCAGCGGTATAACCCGTAGGCGTTATTATCCAGAAAATCAAGCGGCTCCGGCAATCGCTGGTCCGCGAAGCGCCAGTACAGAAGGGAGGACGTCTGGTTCCGCATGCCGGACACCATCAAGTCCGCTATACTGACTCCGTATTGATATGTCTTCCGGCTGTCTGGACTTGCGACGCCCGCAAATTCCGTGATCATAAACGGCTTCCCCGTCGGATTCACAACATTCATCCGGGCGGACAGCCAGTTTGGAAGCGTGGCATAGTCCTGCCCGTAGGCGTGCCCGTCGTAGATATCAAGCACACCGTTCATTTGTTGGACCGCGTACTGCGTCCAGTTCGCAGCACCCGACTCGTCAGGCCCGATCAGCTTCACCAGCGGGCGGATGCCGTCAGACGTAAGCCGGTTATGTATCGCCTGATACATATCCCGGTAATAGTTCGGTTTGCTTACGTTCGCAGGTGTTGCGAAGCTGGCAAGGTTGGGCTCGTTGTAAGACATCACATACTTGATGTTGTCATACCCCTTGGTTTGGATCAAGTGTTGCAGAGTAGCTGATACCCACTCGGCCCACTCGGCCAGATTGGTCGGCGCGCTGAGCTCGGGCCGGGGCAATCCCGGAAAGCCGAGCCAGCTCTGGTTTTCCTCCGTCATAGCCAAGCCAGCAAGGAGCATCACGTCGATATTCTGCGACTTCAGATAATCCAGCACCTTGTATACGGCCTGCATCTTGGGGCTGTTCGTCTGCATGCCTGCCCAGTCGATGACAGCGGGATCGCCATTGTCGTTATTGGGCTCCATCCAGTCCATCTGGTACCACACGCGTACAATATCGGGCTTCAGCTTCGCGATCCGGTACTTCTCCATTTCCCACCAGTTGTCATTGAACCCGTCTGCCAGGCTTTCTTCCATTAGCGAGAAGGGATCATATTCAGCTCCGATTCCGAGGAAATCCGGATTGATAACGGTTCCCTGGTCGACGGTAATAGAAGCGGCAGCCGTTTGCGCCACCGATTGCGCCGGTTTGACGAACACTACAGGTATAATCAGCAGCAAACAGAGCAGCACTTGAACCCCTTTCAGATTCTTTCCCATAAACCTCACTCCTTTATGGATGTAGATGCCTTCGTAATTCCTTGATGTGCGGCATGAGCCCATTCCCATGCCTGATGGCTCCATCAACACCTCCCTTCAGGTTGGAGCCAGTCACCGGACACCTTTATCGTACCACTGGAGGGAATAATTGGAACTTGTTCATTTTCTACTTCATTATCCTTTCTTAACTTCATCATTGCTCCAGAACGTTAAAAACCCCGGTTCGCCGATATATCCGACAGTCCGGGGGCTATAGTAATGAAGCTTTGTCTTCCCTAGTCCAGGAAGCGGGCCAGAACAGCGGCATATACATCATGGCCGTAATCATTCGGATGGTTCAGATTGTTAAGCAGCAAGCTTTCATGCGATTTGCCGGCGGCAAGCTCCTCCAGCCAAGCCTGCTGTACGTCGGCTACCGGGAGGCTCAGCTCGACACCTACAGAACGTATGGCTTCCGCATAGGCGGCTGCATTAGAACTTGCGAACATCCAGCGAGGATTGGGCAGACAAGGAGTGACAAGAAGAATGTCCGCATCTGTTTGTGCTTGAATCCCCGCTGCCATCTCCGCGAGGTGCCGCTTGAACGTCTCCACCGGAACGGCATTGCTTCCATCCGGCTGCCGGTTCTGGTCATTCATCCCGTATGCTATGGTGACCAGGTCGGGACGAAGCGCGATCACATCATGCTGCAGGCGCTTCAGCCCCCCGACCGAGCTTTCACCGCCTACTGCCTTATTGAGAACGGCAATTGGGGCATCGGGGTAGCGGGCTCGCATCGCTGAAGCGAAACGTTCAGGGTAAGACAACTCCGGTCGGCTGGCCTCGTAGCCCGCGCTGATGCTGTCTCCGAATACGACATAGCGGATAGGTCCTCCTGCTGCAAGCTTTCGGCGCAGACCCGGCAGACCCGTGTATAGCGGGTTTGTATCCGAGAGTTCGCAACTGTCTGCAACCGGCGTATATGCTATCGTACAGGTATATCCGGCATTAGAATACGAATCGGACTCTCTGTGGTCGAACGATGTTTTGCCGTAATGCGGATGACTCCGCCAGTCGGGTATTCGGCTGTTCACCGTCCGACGAATGGTTCCCGCCTTCGCATCCAGTACATAATCGGTGTCTTGCTCATAGACGACCGGGTTCACCGACGGCCCTGTCAATCGTGTCTGTGTACCCGGCATCGGTGGGTAGCGCAGCTTCTGCTCCTCCATGCCGATAAATACGAGGGTCTCGCTTCGAGTTGCGAACATGGTCCCATTCTCCTTTCGGTTTGCTACCAGGTGACTTCGATTGTACCGGTTATAGATTGGAGAACGATGGCTTCCCCGGTTACGGCAGCCGTCAAATCCAGATAACGCTCCCCCAGTTTCACCTCGACCATGCCTTGGCGAATAGCGTCAATCGGAGGATAGAGGGTGACGCGCGCATCGGCGAGGTTCGTGACAAGCAATTTCCGCGTAGGGAGGTTATGGAGAAAACGTTTCTTCGGCGTCGGAACGGCGGACATCTCCCGGCATGAGACGAGGGTGGGGTCGCTCTGATCGACGAATACCCGGCACTCCACGCGGAAGGTCCGGTCCAATGCATACTCAGCAGACCCGCTTCCGGCTTCGACTGTCTGTCCGATAGGGAGCGGCACACCGTCCGGGAAACGCATCGACAGGCGCACTGTCGTATCCTGCCTGCAGCCCGTGAAGAAAAATCCGTTGTCCCTGCGCACAACAAACAGCAAGACCGGCGGGGACGAGGAGCTTACCTTCAATTGTCGCAGCGTATAACCGAAATCCTGAAGAAGAAGCCGAGCCATTACCGTGCTATCCCCATAGGACGGGTCCTGCCGGACGGGCAGGTGGGAAACACCCGTCTCCTGATAGGGCAGAGAACCCCGCACCCAGGCGACACAGCCGCCGCCCCATTCCGGCAAAGAACGGCTGAGCGCAAATACGCGGCGCCGTTCGTTCTGTGATACGGATGCCCGAATACGCGTTCCGGTATCCTCCGGGTTGGCGCATACTTCCCCCAGCGCTCCATCCGAGATTGTTGCACAGTGATTCAGTTTCATCGAACGAATAGCTTCGCCTCGGACCAAGTCACCGTCCAGATCTATCGTCAGTTCACAATCCCCCGACAACCCTTCAGCCATTCCAAGGTTGAGCAGCTCCATCAGCGCCCCGTCCCGCACGGGGCCGTAGAGCATCACCTTGCCTCCCTGACGCACCCACTGGGCAATACGTTCGGCCGTATCGCCATGCATCCAGAAGGTCGATGCCACCAGGATCGAATCCTTCAGCGCTGCAACTCCCGTTTCCGTCAGGTTTAGGAACGAACCGGAACCGATGACAGTGTTCAGCGGCAAGCCTTCATTGATCGCATTGCGAATAAACCAGTCATGAAAGAAAGCACCTCCGGATCCATTCAGATCGGCAGCGACTCGATCATGCAGCTCGTCGAAGGGATAAATCCAAGTGAGCAAACCCGGTGCATCCGGATATTCCTTTAAGACGCGGCGGATATGGGCCGACACCTCAAGCGCCGTGTCTTCCGGCAAATCTCCCTTCTCCGTATCGATCGTGAGCAGCTCGACAATCCGCGGAGGCTCCGTCTTACCCCACTCATTCAATCGCGAAACGCTTAGCGGAGCATAGATGTCGTGCGGCTGCCGATCATAAAGATCTGTCCACGGATTCTGCCAGAACCATGGGTCGTTCGGATAATAACGATACGGATAGACGGAGCCGGGAAGAACGGCGATCCGGGACATATAGCCTGCCATTTCCAGCCCGAAATCATAATTGAGCGCCCCCCAAGGCGAGTTCGGAGGCGGATATTCAAGATAGCCCCGGTTATACAACTCGCGGAGCGGGATGCAGTCCTTCGCCAGATCCATACCTGTCCCGAAGTTCGTTCCGCGGATTTCCGTCCGGTATCCGGGACACTCCCGCTTGAACAATTCCCAGAACGACAACACCTTCTCCGACAATTCTCCGTAGTTGGCTAGGCCCATGGTGTGCCCGTCGTAATTGGCGCCGAGGTAGGTCCAGGGGAAGTACGACAGCGCGAAGCCGTTGGAGAACCAGATATAATCGAACCCCATAGTCGGCAGAAAATCCGCACACTGGCGGCCGAGAAATTCGCCGAAATGCGTGCCTTCAGGAATGCCGCCGGGATATGCCGCATAACGGACGCCGTCTCCCTTCAGCTTTGACCAGGTGCAGACCACCGTATAGTCGGCCTTCAGCGCAACGTAGGCACCGCCCAGCTCAGCCCGGTTTATTTCGGGATGGTCCTTGTACTTGAAATCCGAATAGGCGAATTCCGGGCCGGCGTCGAACGTGGCGCCGACCTCCAGGCTTAAACCAAACCGGTCTGCTGCCACTCGCTTCAGGGAAGCAACAATGAACCGCAAGTCGCGGTAGGTCATCGTCACCGGATTCTCCGTGTAGAGTATCGCTGTCTTGGGATCGTTCTTACCCTCGGTAATATGGCTGAACGTCCACTCGTTCGCGAAGCCGATATAGCGGGCCCATTCCATTTCCTTATCCGGATTTCCGTCCCAGACCAGAATTTCGCTTCCATCCGCCACCCACAGCAGTACCGACGCCGTACGCGACAGGCAGATAAGCGGCAGCCATTGCCGGATCGCCTCTTCGCATACTCGCTCCACCGCTGCGGGCTCCAGGCTCTTGAACGGCTTCAGACTCATCTCCAGCGTGACGCGTTCCAGCGATTTTACACCCTTGCTCTGCATCATAGACTACTCCTCCTATTTTCGCATGCGTATCAAACCGTGTGCACCTCGATGCCCAGCACCCTGCCGACATGCCCGATCTGGCGCGCGACATGGCCGACGCCCAATGCGAAGTGATGGGTAGGTCCGGCGGAACACCATTCCTCCACGAATTCGGCGACGCTGCGGTTGAAGCTGCATCGGGTGTTCGTATTCCCAGTCTGCGGGATTTCGCCTGCGATGGATTCTCCTTCGGCTACGATCATCTTGTAGCGGCCCTCAGGCGTCTGGGAAATACTCAGAATCGTCACTGGTCCGGTCTTGATGCTGAATTCCACGCCGATGCCCGATCCGGATTTGCCGTGGAACACATCAAGCCCCCGGATGATCGGACGGCCGTCGCTGATCTTGATGTTATGCGGACCGTCATGTCCGACCAATACGACATTATCGGCGAAGTCGCAGGGGTGCAGCTCGGCGAATGAGCCGCCTGCCTCCAATCGGTCCATGATCATCATTGCCGCGCACGTTTTTAGATCCGCTTCGCCTGCGAGTGGAATGCCCTGGCCCGTCAGAAGTGAGTTGCCCAGCACCATATTGGATCCGATCCGCTCGAATTCATTGCCCTCCAGCCCTTTGTAATAATAAGCGAGGCCGCTCAGCCCAAAAGCAGCGATCAGCTTGTCAAGACCTACCGCAACCTTCGCCGACCATTCCAAATCCTCCGGCCGAATGGGCCTTGTGACCGGATCGATGAACGGATCTGCAACCGTGAAAATGCTTCGGATTTCCTCGATTTTCGCTTTCGTCTCGCCCGTCGTCACGCTGCGAACCAGATGAGCCAGTTCATCCATTTCAATCATCTGTACATGTGCTCCGAAAGCCGCCGTGAAAGCCGTCGGATCAGAATTCATATCGTACATACCCTCGTACGTATGACCGAGAAAGCCGATTTTGGCCTGCCTGAATGCACGCTTGGCATTCGCCACCCGGCACCAATCCTTTAGCTGCTGCCTTGCCCGCGGATCGTCATGCAGAGTCCCCACGATCATCCCTGCAGCCGGCTTTCCCGCCCGGACCAGTACGCCGCCGATCTCCGGCAGTGAACAGATATTATCGTTCGCAAGCTGCATATACGTGGTCGTGCGGCTGTAATCGAGCTTCTTCATCGGCTGCAGGGCAACAAGTACTGCCGGGACATTAAGGTTCATGATCGCCGTAGCGGCGGAAGAGGAGGTTACGTACGTCGTAAGGAAGACGAAAAGAAAATCGATATCCATCGCTTTCAGCGCGGCTGCGGCGGCAAAGGAACGGTCCACATTGTCTACGAATCCGCCAGATACAACCTCCACAGCCTCCTCTCTCAGCATGTCTTCAAATAGTTTGCCGTACCCCTCCAGTTCTTCCTTCAGTCCTGGAAACTGTCCCCAGTAAGGTTCGTGGCCGACGTGAATCACGCCGACCCTTGCTCTTGCTTTCTGGAACAATACACTCATTGGTTATCCCTCTTTCTGTAGGTTTCTTCACTATCAAGCTTAATCAGATTGGGATTTAGGAGCAATGAGCCCATCTACAACAATTTGAAATATTCTATGATTGCTGTACAATTATAAGGGAGGTGAGTTGGCGGTGATCGAGCCTATAGCTGTTTATTTCGAACAATGCGAACCGGGCTGGATCGTTCCGGAATCAGCTGCTCGCAATCATATTCTTCTTCTGATGACCGAAGGAACGATCGTATACCGAATCGGCGGAAGAGAATGTCTTTTGACAAAAGGCGATGCCCTTTACATGCCAAAAGGTGCGATTCGGTGCGGCTTGAACCGGTCCGGTGCGCCGCACGAGATGTATGTGGCCCACTTTCAATATCCGGGAGACGGAGAAGGGCTTCCGATCTTGCATGAGAACCGCAACATCCACACCCGCATTATGCAGTATGACTATGTGAAGCAGCGTTTTTCTCTGCTGACCCAGCACTGGCTTCGCAAGACGAAATATGCCGATACGTTCTGCCACAGCATCCTGCTTGAAATATTGGCTGTCGTCAACGAAGAAGCGGATTCGGTTGCGAAACGTGACCGCGCTTACAGCATTGTAAACCAGATTCAGAGTTATATTGCAGCCAACTACCGGAGGACGATCGGCATGGACGAGCTGGCCAGGCTCGTTGAGCGTTCGCCAAATTACATCAGCCGGCTCTTCAAGGAAGAGACCGGACAGACCGTCACCGACTATACACAACAGCTTCGTATCACAGCGGCTTGCGATTTGTTGGCAAACTCCCAGATGAATGTCAGGGAGGTATCGGATTTTCTCGGATTTTGTGAGCAATCGTATTTTAATAAGGTGTTCAAAAGATTGACCGGCACACTGCCGTCGGCCTATATGAAGGAAAGGGTAAGAAGATGGAAAGCATAAGATGCTGCTTTGGTGAAGAAGGGGCGGCCATTAATGGCCGCCCTCACGTTTTCCCTGCTTATCATACCATTCATTGACTTCCTTCGTGATCTGCTCGCCGCCCAGATGCAGCCAATCCCCCACGAAACGGTCAAACTCCGACAGGGGGATTTCCCCCATGATGATCCTGGTAAAGGTCTCATCCTGCATACGCTCCAGCGCCGCCAGCTTCTCGACCATAGTCGGGGTAGCGGCACCTTGGAAAGCGTCATAACGGCCGAGACCGGACAAGTCATACCCGTCGATGACGCGAAAGGAGCCAGCAGATCCGAAGATGGCATTGGCGAACCCCATCTCTTGGTCTCCATTGGCATAGCGCCTGAGCCGATTATAATGCACGTTCGCCGGAAACCCCAGCTGTCTGCCGTCCCCCATACGCAGCGCTTCCTGCAATTCACGATAAGCAACCAGGTTAATATGGAGGGGATCTATGGTTACAGGCGGGTATTTACCCGGATAGATACCGCTCGGGGTGGTGATGAATGGATTGGGTTCCTCACCGTAATCCTTCTCGTAGTAATGCCATAGATAAATGTTGGCAAGCTTGACCGCAACTTCGGGGTGAGCGCTGTCTTTGCGGACGACATAGAAGTTCGAGGCCGGATCGAGCAATTGCGGGTCCGCCGGCTTCCCGCTCACCGATACGATCGGGATTGATTTCCAACGTGCCTCCGGATCGAGTCGCATGCTTTCCCAGAGAAGGGATCCGCCATCGGAGACAGATCCATACGAGAGGCCCACCCGGCCTTCTCCATAG
>JAEWAA010000122.1 GCA_023391955.1 Bacillota bacterium
GCCTCGTATACTCCCTTAATGGGGAACTCCACCGGCTGTCCGGCAATTTCCGTCGTCAGGACGCCACCCACGCCAATGCCCAGCCTATCCGGGAAGCTGGAGGAAATCAGCACCCCCTCAGACGGGCCCTCAAACACATCCTCCCCCTCCAAAAGCTTGTACCGGACCTGATACTCCTCCGGCTTCAGTCCGCTTACCTGAACGGGGCGTCGCACACCCTCCCGGTCTGTTACGAATCCGGAGCGCACGTACAGCTTGGTATAACCGGCCACGTCCGGGGTCTTTTTGAGCGCCTGCTCCAGCCCTGCCGGATCACCGGTGGCAGCCAAATAATTATAGGAAAGCTTCGCCTCCGTCCCTTGATTGAAGCTGTCCCGGATCGTTTGGTCCAGCGTAAACCCGATCAAGAGGAACAGGATGGTCAAGCCCAAGCTGAATACCGTCACGGCAAAGGAATGCCGGTTGGCACGAAGGCTCCGTGAGCTGTAGAGCGCGAGGCGGCTCCGGTACGGCCAGGCGGATATGATCCGGACACCCAGCAGGGCAATGCCGAAGAAAAGCCCGATGAACAGAAGAATCAGCATACTGCTGAGAAGCGCCGAGAACCTGCCCAAATATACGGCATAGACAATCAGTGTAACCAGTCCAAAGCCTACTGACAGCCAAGTGATTTTGCGCCGGGATTTTTTCCAGGAAACAGCATCCCCGCGGACCACAGTCAACGGATGAATGGCGTCCATCGCCATGGTGGCAATATAGATAAACACCACATAAATGAATATAAATAAGAGTGCACCCGAACCCACCATCCGCAGCGCTCCAAAGCCGCCTGAGCTGTCCGGCACTCCGTTAAAAAGCAGCAGATGCCTGGCGATGGGGATACTGAGGAGAGCGCCAAGAAGCACAGCAGGCACCAGCAGCAAACCAAGCTCCGCCCGCAGCGCGGTCCGCAGAGCCTTCACCGGTGTACCCAGCATCCGGATGACAGCCGTATCCCGCTGCCGGTGCATCATAATCATGAAGATACTACTCAGAACCGACAGCAGCGTCATGATATAGCTTAGGGTATGAAGAATGGTCAGGGCAGCCGTATTGGTGTTCAGCTTACCCTGGATTTCCGCCAAACGGTCGTCCACCGTGGAATATTTGAAGCCGGGTTCGATTTGCGCCAATTGCTCCTTCAGCTTCCCGCTGTCCCCGCCGTCAAGCAGAAAGAGAGTAACAAATGGAGTCCGGCCCATATTGTGAAAGCCGGCCGTTTTGCCGTAGCCCAGCATTTCCGATTGCCCGTCCACGCCATATGCTGCCTGCTCGATCCCCACTACCCGGTAAACGCGTCCGCCCACTGTCACCGAGCCGCCTTCATTCACATGCAGCTCCTCCGCCAAAGCCTGATACAGGAGGATTCCGTCCTCCGGCAGATCATAATCCCCGGCCACAATATCGCCGTAAGCCTGGATACCGCCGTTCTGGAAAGGGACGGAGTACACGCCTGCGGTTTTGACGGTTATCCCTTCCCCCCGGAGCTTCTCCACCGCCTCCCGGAAGGCGCGGGACTCATACTCGGCCTCCACCTTCAATCCTGCCCCGTTCAGCTCCTCCGCCTGTCCGTTTAAGGCCAGCTCGGTCCGGGCCATAATCTGCGGGATGGCCAAGGCGATGCTGACCGCAATCACCACCGACAGCATAACGAAGCCGTACAGCAGCCTCTGGCTCCGGAGCATTCTCAGATTATACAGTCTGAAGAGCTTGATCCATTCCAAGGACCTGACCCCCATTCAGCACAATCCTGCGTTCACCCATAGCGCCGATTTCCTTGTCATGGGTTACAATAACCAGCGCACAGCCCGTCCGTTCCCGGGTCAAAAGCAGCAGCTCCATCACCAGCCGGCTGTTTTCCCCGTCCAAGGCTCCCGTCGGCTCATCGCAAAGCAGCACCTGGGGGCTGTTCACCAATGCCCGGACAATGGCCACCCGCTGGGCTTCCCCGCCGGACAACGACTTTACGTCGCTGCCTGCTTTGCCGGCAATTCCCACCATCTCCAGCAGCTCCATGGCAGCCTTGCGGCCGGATCTGCCGTTATGCCGGGCGTCCATGGCCAAAAGCAGATTTTCCAGCGGGGTCAAACAGCCGATCAGATTGGGATTCTGGAAGATCAGTCCGATTTTGTCCCGGCGCAGAGCCGACAGCTCCTTTTCCTTGCGGAAATCCACCTGCCTGCCATCCACATAGACACTGCCTGAAGTGGGCTCCGCCAGCAATGCGGCGATATTCAGCAGGGTGGACTTGCCGCATCCGGAAGGCCCCATAATGGTCATCCATTCCTTCTCCCGGATGGTCAGCTCCACCCCCTTGAGAATGGGATGCTCCTTATCCCCATCCTTATATGATTTGTGCACATCCGTTAGCCTGATCACGGGCTACGCTCCCCTTTCCGCCTAAAGACCGGTTTAACCCCATCTTAGCAGAGCGCGTCTTACCTCCCCCTTAGCCCAACCTTACACCAGCCTTACATTTGCGGAAGCTCGATGATAATTCCGAAGGTATGATGGTCCGTGTTCAAACGTACGGTGCCCCCGTGGGCGGAGATAATTTTCTTGACGATGGCCAGTCCCAGGCCGGAGCCGTCAGGATTCAGGGAACCGGCCTCCATATCCCGGACGAAGGGTTCCAGCATAAGGTCACCGCCTCCCGCCGAGACGATGGCACTGTCGTTGACCACCGCCAGCCGGATCACGCCCTCTCCCTTCTCCAGCCGCACCCGGAGCAAGGACCCCTCCCGGTGATACGCGATGGAATTGTACAGCAGATTGGACAGAACCCGGCGCATGGCTTTTTTGTCAAAACAAAACGGGATTTCCTCCTCGGCAATATCGAACTCCGGCACCAGCCCCGCCGCCTCCAGCTCCGGCAGCATCCGGATCATCTCCGTGCGGATAAACTCTGCAAAATCATCCGATGTCCGCTCCAGCTGGAACGCAGGGCTATCCATCCGGGACAGCTCGAACAGATCCATAATCAGCTCATTGGCCCGCAGGCTGTTTTCATAAATAATCCTCAGATATCCCTCCTGCTCCGGTCCGGCGGGGACCTGCTGCTTGAGCAGCAGCTCGGCATACCCGGCCATGCTGGTCAGCGGATTCTTCAGATCATGGGAGATGTCCAGAACCAGACTTTTCCGGTTCCGTTCGCTTTGCTCAATCATGTCCATCTGCTTCTCCATCTGCTCGGCCATGTGGTTAAAGCTCAGCTCCAGCTCGCTGAATTCCTGGTTATTGCCCACAGGCACCCGGGCGCTGTAATCCCCGTCGCGCACCCGCTTCACCCCTTGGGAGAGCTCACGCAGGGGCCGGATAAAGCGGATGGCTGTTATTTTGGAAAAGATGAAGGTAACCGCCAGTGTCATTCCCAAGGAAATAAGGGTAAACAGAAGCACACCCTGGACGTTGAGAATAATCCGGATGTTGCTGAAGAACGCCACCTTATTCTTCATGGAGACGATCAGCCAAAACTGCTCCTTCTCATTATAGGCAAAGTGAATTACATGCCGGCTGGTTACACTTTCCATCATCAGATTAACAAATTCATCCGGCTGGAGCTGGCTGGTTCCCAAGAGATTCAGCCCCTCGGACCGGAGCAGGTTGAACCGGCTGTCCAGCACCTGGATTCCTCCGCCCTTCTCCACAATGGGGCCGGCCGCGATGGCGGCATAATTATCCTGCATCAGCTGCTCGGCGATATTCCCGCTATACAGCTCGTTGCGGGAATCCAGACGGGTCAGGCCGACCATCACCAAGATGCTGAGCAGGGGGAAAATAAACAGAACCAGCATGTAATTTTTGAGCAGCTGGTACGCAATCCGCTGTTTCTTCATCCGGCTACTCCTCCCGGCGGAACATGTAGCCCAAGCCCCGCTGCAGGACAATATATTCCGGGTTTTTGGCATTGGGCTCGATCTTATTGCGCAGACGGCTCACCGTGACCATCAGCGTATTGTCGTCGTAGCAGTATTCATCCTCCCAAACCTGCTCGTACAGCTGCTTTTTGGTAAAAATCCGGTTGGGATGCCGCATCAGAAATGCCAGCATTTTGTATTCCTTGGCCAGCAGGGGCACATGGACGCCTGCGGTATACAGCTTGCATTCCCTTAAATCCAGCCTGAGGCTGCGGTATTCCAGAATCTCCTCCGGCACCGGCGTTTCCTCCGAGGAATCATACACATGCCTGCGCCGCAGCTGGGCCTCCACCCGGGCCACCAGCTCCGCCTGGCTGAAGGGCTTCACGAGATAATCATCCGCCCCGAGACCCAGGCCCAGCACCTTGTCCATTTCTTCGTTGCGCGCCGTCAGGAATATCACCGGAATATGGCTGGTTTTGCGGATCTCCCGCAGCAGATTAAAGCCGTCCAGCCGCGGCATCATCACATCGAGAATAGCCAGGTTCAGCTCAAGCCGCCCCAGCAGCTCCAACGCCTCCAGGCCATCCTTTGCCTCAAAAATACGGTGCCCCTTCTCCTCCAGATGGAGCCGGATGAGCCTCCTGATATCCGTTTCGTCTTCTGCAACCAATATGTTCATGTTTTTCGCCTGCTTTTACAGTTGATTTTTGCAGCTTTATTACCAACTCCACTAGTATAGCACCGCTCCGGAGGGAAAAGAGACAAAATCCGGCGAATCAGGTACACTATTCACTATAACGAAAAGACCTGCAATTTAAGGACCCGCAAGGAGGACCCGATGATGGAATTACGCACCCTGCGCATTATGGGCGATAAAGATAAATCCAGTGACGACCGCGATGAATACGAGCGGGATTACAGCCGTCTCATCGGCTCTCCCGCCTTCCGCCGGCTGCAAGGCAAATCCCAGGTGTTCGGCGCGGGCACGGGGGATTATTACCGGACCCGGCTGACCCATTCCCTGGAGGTGTCCCAGATCTCCCGGGAGCTGGCCGGACGCCTGAACCGCAAGTACCCGGCCTTGGCCGCCGAAACCCATCCCGGTCTGGTGCTGGACAAGGCGGTGGTGGAAATTGCCTCCTTGGCCCACGACCTGGGACACCCTCCCTTTGGACACAAAGGGGAGGAAGTGCTCAATGGCATCCTCGAGAACCGCTACGGCATGAAGTATGAGGGCAACGCCCAGAATTACCGGATTCTGATGTTTCTGGAGAAACGGGCGGGCAGCGACCGGGGGCTGGATTTGACCGCCGCTGTGCTTTTGGCGATTAACAAATATCCGTTCTCCCTGGAGGAAGAGGGGCGGCTGAAGGGTGTGTACGGAGCCGAATGGGCGGAAATCTCCAAGCTCCGGTCCTTGTGGGGACTGCCCAAGGGCTGCCTGACCCTGGAGGCGCAGCTGATGGACCTCTGCGATGACATCGCTTATTCCACTCATGACATCGAGGACGGCATCCGCGCAGGCAAAATCCAGATGCATGAGGCCTTTTTCACCAATCCGCGGCTCATCGCCAATCTGGTGCAGGAAATCCGCCGGGAGGAAGGAAACGGCCGTTTCTACTGGAGCGGCGTGGACGTGGAGGGCACCGTGCGCCGGGTGCTGGAGCAATATTGGGAGCAATGGAGCCGGATTTTTGCGGAGTGCAACAACGAAACCTCCCGGTCCAGACGGGAGCTGAAGGCCCAGTGGGTGGGGCTGTACGCCGGATCGGTGGGCATTGTGGACGATGGGGCCAAGGGCTGGAAGCGGATTGCCTTCGTCAAGGACGGCCAGGAGGACCTGGAGCTTCTGCGGACCATGGAGGTGCTGAAGAAGCTGGCCTGGGTGACCATGATTACGGACTTCCGGGTGCAGCGGATCCAGAAGCGCAGCGAGAATATTCTGGAGAAGCTGTGGGAGGCCTTCGACGATCCGCTGAGGGCCCCCTTGATTCTCCCGCCGGACTGGAATGCCCGCTATGAGAAGAATCAGGACAAATGGCCGTGGCCCCGCTTTATCGCCGATTATATCGCCGGTATGACGGACGCGTATGCGGAGAAGGTGTTCCAGGAGCTGTACGGCAACCGCAGCGGCTCTATTTATGAGCGGGATTAAGCTGCCCCGTATCCGCCGCGATGCAAAAAAAAGACTTTCCGTACAACCAGCCGCTTTGGCTGCCGTCCGGAAGGTCTTTTTTTCGGTGTGTGGAGGGGACGCAGTTTACATAAACGGCGCCACCAGCTCCATCAGGTCCTCATTGGTGAACAGCATCCGGTAGAAGCCGCCCATAATATCATTCTGGAGCTGCATCATGTCCTCATCCGTCATGGTGCTCAGCTCACGGCTGTTGGCGGCGGTAAATTCCGGCCAGGAGGGGTTGGATAATTGTTCCATTTCCTGCGCAATAGCCAGTTTGATATTGACCTTTCCGGCGGGTCCGGCTGCGGGTTTGGAATCCACCGTAATGTCCACGTTGCTGTCCGTTCCGGTTTTTTTGCCTTCCTCTGCCCCGGTTTTGGTGGTGTCCATGCTGATGTTGACCGCATATTGGTCTCCCTCCAGCTTGGGGGCGACCTTTACGGTTTGCTTCACATTCAGCTTGCCGGCAGATTCCTCCACAGTTTCCCGGTTATAACCCGCTTTGCCGGCGGCTTCCTCCTCACCCTCGGATACCAGCCTCCACTCCAACTCGTGGTCCGCTTTTTTGCCGTCATATGCATAGGTGTCTGTCAGGGTAAGCAGGTTTTCTTTGCCTCCGTTATCCTGGCCGGTAGGTTTCACGGTGACCTGGAAGCTTCCCTTGCCTGCTTCTTTGGCAGTCCATTGGCTGGATGCATAAGCAAGCTCGGCGCCTTCCTTGGTTTCGGTTTCGGTGCCGGCAAAGGCGGTTTTGATCTTCCGGTCAACAATTTTGCCGTCCTTGTCCGTTACCACCTTCATTTCGAAGCCGCCGGTGAAATCCACCTTGTCGAGATTTTCCTTCAGCCTGGTGAAGGTTTTCTTCAGTTCGGCCTTGCTAAGCGGCACGGGTGCCCCGGTGGCTGCGGCCGCCGGAAGACGGGTGGATGCGCTGGCATTCTGCACAATAAAGTCCAGCAGCTTGTCGTCATTTTCTGCCTTCGCCAAAAGAAGCTCCAACATCCCCTTCATGTCGCTGTCCGTAAGGGTTAGCGTATACTCCTTGAGCTTTTGCTTCTCCCCGTAGGGATTGGTGTACTCGATTTTTTGGGAGGTCACCTGGCTGTTCTTGATATTTTCATAAATTAGCTTGAAATAGTCCTTGGCGTAGACCTTCAGGTCGGCTTCCTGCCCGCGTGCGGTTTTGTAATAGTCAAACAGGTTCAAGGTATCCGGCCCCGTATAGGCGGGATTGTTCTTCTTCATGAATTGGCCTGCCGTGGCATTCTGCAGGGTCACATAAGTCGGCAGCAGCTGGGGCACCTTCAGGGCGGTAAGCTTGGGTCCGGTATAAGCCTCCACACCAAGGAGCTCCTTCTTGTTGTAATCCCAGCCCAGCTTCATCTGGTATTGCTTATTGGGTTCGTCCATGGTTTGCTCGAACCGCAGCGCGCTTTTTTCCAACAGGTCCAAAATGGGCTGCACCTGCTGCTCGGTCTCCGCATCCATACCGTCCGCCTTCACCTTGCCGCTTACTTGCAGCTTTTGATGGAAAGGGACGCCGGTTTTCATATGCGTATAAAGCAGATCCGTTTTGAGGACCTGGTCCATTTGCCGCTTGGTCACTTCCAACTGCTGCGCCTCGGCCTTGAAATAGGCGTTCTTCGGGTTTTCCTCTACCAACTGCTGGTACGCGTATGCTGTGCCCCCGGCACAAACTGCCAGCACTGCCGCACCAATGATAATCTTTTTCATTCCTCCACCTCCAGAAATTAGCATTTTCCAGTATAACGGATTCCAGAGGGATAACAAGGGAAAAAAGTCCCTATATCCGGAACAAAAGCCGTTCTGTGGGAGGGAGGAGGGGGGCCTGCGGAGGCCTCGGGACCCCCAGTCGGGCGGATTAAGCTCGGTTTTTCATATTCGATTGGCCTCTGGACCCCTAGTTGGGCGGATTAAGCTCGGTTTTTCATATTCGATTGGCCTCGGGACCCCCGTTGGGC
>JAEWAA010000131.1 GCA_023391955.1 Bacillota bacterium
GTACAAAAGCATATCATCCCACCCGAAGCTGCTGCCCTGGTGGATAATGGTCGTGTTGCCGCCGGCTGTGGAGCCTGAGGCTCCGCCGGTTCCGGTATTGGCCTGCAGCTCGGGGACAACCCCCTGCAGCTCCTCATCGGGCAGGGCGGGCAGACTCCAGTCCACACTGGCGTCATAATAAGCCTTTACCTCTTCTGTAGACCATTCCGACAGAGTAGGCTGGGCCGCATCGGCTGCAAACGCGTCACTTCCCCCCATCAGCAAACCCGGGGCCAGAAGCATATGGGCTGCCAAGGTCATACCCAATGAGGTGGACAACACCTTAACGGGAAGCCGCACCGCTTTGTCAGACGCTTCGGAGGAATCTCCGGCGCTGCGGGGGAATCCCACATGGGACTGGATCTCCCCGGGAACGGCAGGCTGTCTATTTTCGTCTTGATGATTCATAGATTCATTTCTCCTTTCACCGTACCGGTGTATCCGGTCCGGTTCTTCCTTTCGATTGGCTCGAATCAGCTGCTTAACCCTCAGCCGTTTCAGCCGCTTCCTGCTTCACAGCCAGCACCAGAACCTCCATATACGGTTCGTTGACATTCAGCCGGCCTTCCACCATTTCATATTCCTTGCCGTTGACCAAAAGATAATTGGCATGATTCATCAGGGCAATCATCTGATCGTTCCAGTCTCTTGCATCCAGTGCAACCAGCTCGCCTGCTTCTGTTTTTTCCATAATGACAACCTTCATAGTTTTTCAGCCTCCCGCATCCGTTAATGATTTACCCCGTTTGGGTCATGCTTAATATAACGTAAAGGGGCTTGTGAAGGTTTCATACGCTCAGCCGGGAAATCCTGCATCCTCCGCTCTGATGACAAGCTTGGCGGCAAGAGTGTCCCCTGGCTCAATCCACATCAGGTCCCCACCCCGGTTCAGCTCCCCGGTAAGACCCATCCACGGCTCCACACAGACAAATTCCGCTCCCGGAACAGTCCAAATCACCACATAGCGGAAGTGGCGGGAGTATTCCATTTCGATCCTCCGCCCCGTTCCCGGCAAACGGAAGGCGATCCACGGCTCCCCTGCATCCAGAAGCGCCACCGCCTCCTTCAGCGGACCGATATCCAGACGGCCGGTAAACGGCTTTACGGTACCGTCGTTGTAATCCATATAACGCGATGCATCCGTTTCATAAACCAGATCCTTCCCGGCCGCAGCAAAATAAGGATGGAAGCCCGGATAAACCGGCATCCGTTCTTCGGACAAATTCAGGTACTGCTGCTCAATGACAAGGGCTCCCTTTTGGACCCGGTAGGTAAAAACCAGCTTAAAGGCAAACGGATACGAAACCAGCATATCCGCCGTGGAGGTCAGACTCAGGACTGCATAAGGCTCTCCTTCAGACGTTACTCCCGTTTCCTCCACCGTCCACGGTGAGGTCCGCGCCAGCCCGTGATTCTTCATGGCGTAGCGTTGTCCCTGCCACTCATACGCCCCGTCCGCCAATTGGCCACTGATGGGGAACAACACCGGGTTGCCGCCGCGGATATTGGCATTGGGGTCGAGGAAGGTGGCCCTATCCAAATAAAAAATTTCTTTACCTCCAGGTGCGTATCCGGTGGCAATGCCTCCCCGCTCGGGGCAAAGCCGCAAATTGGTTTGTGTCGAAGCCTCGAATAACTCCAGCATCCGGTAAGGCCCGTCCTGATATTCGTTCACATGGGATATCACGTGCTTACCCCTCCCTGTATGGTTCAATTCCCTAATTGCAGCGAAAATAATAAAAAATTTACCAGCATCCTATTCTATCATGAATTTCGTTGATATAGTTCGAACATTCCGGTGATATTCTGAAGGAAAGTTGAACGAAATCACCGGACAGGAGAGATCCGTATGAACCCCAAAGCTGTACGCGCGTGGATGATGTACGATTGGGCCAATTCCGCTTTTGCCACTACCATGATGGCCGCCGTTCTGCCGATTTTTTATATTGAAGTAGCCTCCAAGGGTTTGTCCTCCAGCACCTCGGCTTCCTATTGGGGCCTGACCCAGGCTGCAGGCATGCTGCTGGTGGCAATATTGGCTCCGGTGCTGGGGGCTGCCGCGGATTATGCAGGGAAGAAGATGTTTTTTCTCAGAAGCTTCTCCTATCTGGGCATAGCAGCTTCGTTTCTGTTCGTTTTTATCGGGCAGGGGGACTATCTGGCGGCATCTTTGCTGTTCGTGCTGGGTACGGTAGGCTTTTCCGGAGGCAACAGCTTCTATGATGCTCTGCTGCCGGACCTGGTTCCGGAGGAGCAGAAGCGCGAATACATCTCCTCCAAGGGGTTTGCTTGCGGCTATGTTGGCGGTGGACTGCTCCTGGTGGTAAATCTGCTCATGATTCAAAAGCCCGGGCTTTGGGGTCTGCCCAACGGTGAAGCCGGGACGCGGCTGGCCTTTGCCAGTGTGGCGGTTTGGTGGCTGGTATTTTCGCTGCCCTTGTTCCGGCATGTGAAGGACCGCACCGCAGATGCGCCGATTCCGTTCCGTCAATATACGCGCATGGGCTTCTCCCGCACCTGGGAGACCTTGAAGAGTCTGAAGCAGTATCCCCAACTGCTGAAGTTTATTCTGGCCTATTGGTTTTTCAACGACGGAATCAACACCATCATTACCATGGCTACCGCCTACGGCAAAGCCATCGGCATCGGGACCTCGGATTTGATCATGGCTCTGCTGATCACCCAGTTTGTGGGCATCCCCTTTACTCTTCTGTTCGGCAAAATCGGGGAGCGGCTGGGGGCCAAACCTGCCCTTTACATCAGCCTGAGCATCTATTTGCTGATTGTGCTGCTGGGTTACTTTATGACCAGCGCCACCCATTTTTATCTGCTGGCCGTGATGGTAGGCTTCGTTCAGGGCGGAAGCCAGGCCGTGGCCCGCTCCTTGTTCAGCCGCCTGGTGCCCGCGGACCGGACGGCGGAGTTTTTCGGATTCTTAAGCGTATCCGGCAAGTTCTCCTCCATGGTGGGGCCGGCGGTATTCGCCGCTACTGGCCTGATCACAGGCTCCAGCCGGTACGGCATCCTGGCCTTGGCGCTTTTCATCCTTGCAGGGATTGCGCTTCTGCGCACCGTGAATCTGGAGCAGGGCACGCTGGAGGCCAGGAAAGCCGCAGCCGGGTCTGCCGCGCCTTCTTGTTAAGAGTGTCCGGCGGAGTGGTTCTGGTGAATATGTGTACACCAGGCCACTCCTTCTAGAAGGGAAGCGGGTCCTCATACCGGATGGCCCATTCCCCGCAAGCTCGTCCCGTCGAGTACGACACATTCCCCAACAGACGCAGCAATTCGGCTTCCGTTTCTGCCGCGCGGCTGCTTGCCGCCCCGGCTTCCATTACCTCCAGCGCCAAAGGCAGCAGCTTGCCCGCCTCCTCCATTGCAGCCTGCCAATGATCCCAGAAGCCCGTCTGGTGTACTGCCCCCTCCTCTGCCGGATCCCGCCAGAACTTCCTTTGCTCATTGCAATAATCCAAAGGGGGATTCTCCCGTTTGTAGACAAACGGGGTAATTTGGCCTGCCGTCAGTACCCGCTTGGCTCCCGTAGGGTCATGGAACAGCCTCAGCGCCAGCAGCATATCCCGGAAGCTCTCCTGCCATTGGCGGACCCCCACCTCTTCCGTGGCCTCAGGATAAAATTGTACCGCCAGCGCTGATAGCAGCTCCGGCACTTTTTGGAACAACACACTGTCCCAGGGCAAAACAAGCTCCCGCCGGACAGGGATTTTCCACGTATCGATCCCCCTCAGCCTCCGCGCAACTATGGTGTCCAGAATAATTTCGAAGCGCTGGTGGTTCCATTTCTTAAAGCCCGACTTGGCAAAAATATAAGGATGGGCATTGCGGTCCAGAATATGATGCAGCAGAAAACCTGCCGCGTATGGCCGCAACCGGCTCCCCTCCGGCTGCCCCACCCTGCGGAGCAGCTCCATAAGGAAAGGCCCGCATTGCTCCTCATGCATCAGATTTCCCAGGGTATCCATCCGCTTGTCCTTGCTCCAGGGCAGAAAACGGTAATAGAACAGAGGATCCGGTCCTTGGCATCCCCATGAAAACAGCCTGCTGTCCTCCTCCCGTTCCAGCCAATCCGCTTGGCCTACCGCCCGCAGCGCCTCCTGGCCAAAAATGATATGCGTCCATATATTCGGCATAACCTCAGCCTCCTGTTTTTTAACCACCTGCCGGAATCCGTTCATGCATCTGCTTACTCTAACTACTCATTCGCCGGACTCCATACAAAAGCCTCCGACCTCCGCCAGAATGGCGTCAATCGAAGGCTCATGCAGGGAATTTAACCGAGTCGCCATCCTTTACCGGACCTGATTCAGCGGCTATCCGGACCGACGTTCCGCTATTTTGATGTAAGCGGGAGTTTTCGTTATTTCGCGGACACTGGATCCCTTATTTGTTCATTTGTTCGCTAAGACAGGCCATTTTTACTCAAATAAGGTATCGTGTGTCCGTATGGAGATCAAACCGGTGGTTTTCCGCCGATTAGCGCCTCCTGTGTCCGTAGGATCGCGAGTACTGAAGCAGGAGGGCCGTTTGCTGCACTAGTTGATGAAATCCGCAAACTTCAAGAGCCGCTTCAGCATTGCTGCGGCTTCCGCGCGGGTAGCTTGAGCTTCAGGGGCGAACCGGTTGCCCGAGGTTCCCTCCACCAGTCCCGCAGCCACACCGGCGTCAACTGCTTCAGCCGCCCATGCTGGAATTTGCCCTTCGTCGGCGAATGCGGCAGCGGCTCCAGACGGGGACGATTTCCCGGCAGCCTTCAAGGCGTGGCTCATCATAACAGCCATTTGCGCGCGGGTGATATTGGCTCCGCCGCGGAGTGTACCGTCCTCGAAGCCGTCCAGCAGTCCGGCCTTCACCGCTGCGCCCAAAGCACCTGCGTACCACTCGGTACCGTTCAGATCCTTCACTCCCGATACGGCCGACGCATCCGGGGCAAGACCCAACGCACGCACCAGAAGGGCGGCGAATTCACCGCGTGTCACTTGGGCATCCGGAGCGAACCGGCCTGGAGCCTGACCGTCGATGACCAGCTTGGCTGCCAGGAGCTCCACGTCCGAACGGGACCAGTGTCCGCTCAAATCCGCAAAGGCTACAGCAGATGGTTTGACTACGCCGTAGATGCTGTTGGAATTGCGCTTCATGGTTACCACAGTCTTGCCGTCTGCCGTACCGAACAGGGCAGGGACGAAGCTCATGCTGCCGCTTGCCGGGTCGAAGATAACTGCGGTGGCGGACGACGGGTCCACTGTGCCGGAGATGGTTAAGGTCCGGGACACATAGGTGCTGCCAAAGTGATTCAGCTCCACATGTCTGCCGCCTGCATGCGCTGTGACGGTGAAGCTGACGGCATCCGCCAACAAAGCCGCCCCACTTTTCGCTGCAGCTGCTTCCACTGCTGTTTTGTCCGCACCTGCCACTTCACCGATGACCACCTCAATGCGGATATCGTCTGCCGCTGTCCCCAGTGCTGCAGCCAGCTCACTGGGCTTCACCACCGACAAGGGCAATTCATAGCTCTTATCCGCTGTGCGGATGAGGACAGTTCCTTGGGCATTGCCAGTCAAACCACTTACCGGAAGCGTCACCTTCACCGCTCCCTCCACCTCCGGCAAGGTGATGATAGTTTTGCCCGTTCCAGCTGCTGCCAGCGCCTTGCTGAAGGAATCTGCCGCCAGTGTCAGGCTGGTGACGGAGGTTCCGTCTGCTGCGGTTTCCGTCTTCAGGTCCTTAGTATCCGGCTTCAGCTCCACACCGCCGCTCACAACGCCCGCTTCCACTTGTGCTCCAGTTTCAGGAGTAGAGGGGGCAGCAGGAGCGCCTGGTCCAGAGGTGCCGGGATTGGAAGATTCACCGCTGCTTTCACTTTGGGTCGTAAAAGCAGCTGAAAGTCTCGTTGCACTGACATTATTTTCCTTGTCCACTGCTTCTACTGCGAAATTATAAGCTGTACCCGATGATAAACCATTTACTTGATAATCGTAATAAACTGCTCCACTTACCGTCTTGTATACAGTGCTGTTGACATTGCCGATCTTTACACTTCCGTTATATACCCGGTACTCCTCCACACCCGTCTTATCCTCAGCAGGTGTCCAGGTAAGCTTCACACTGGAGGTGGTGACATCGGATGCCGTCAACTTCGCATTTTCGGGCCAAACCGGAGCCTGTGCCACATCCACGATTCTACCTTCCGTACCGGTGTTTGCGGCAGTCAATGTGCCCAACTTTTCCAGATATTGAATGAATACCTCGTAATCCGGCTTAAAGTGATACTGCTCGCTGTACATGAAGTTCACGCGGCCCTCCGTATAAGCCTTGCCGAAGGAGGTATATGCGTCGCCGCCCTTGGCGGTAAAGATATTGGTCGCCAGGTTATAGGTTTTCTTCAAATCCAGCGGCGCATAGCCGTTGTCCGTTTTCACACTTACACTGGTTACCCGTTGAGTGGCGGGTTTGGAGGAATCATAGGTGAATTTCATCCCCGCTACGTGGGGGAAGCCGCCGTATTCGGAAGGCGCCTTGGATACGCCGTTCTCCAGCCCATCCCAGATTTCCTGGCCGGTCAGCTCAAGCACCACCACATCATTATTGAAAGGAAGAATTTCCTGTACGGCTCCCTGGGTAATATCCCCGGCCTTCAGGTTGGTCCGGATGCCGCCACCGTTTTGCAGGGCCATTTCGACCTTAAACTGTTTCCCTTCCCCTGCTTTACTCCCCGCCAGATTGGCTTCATAGAGCATGCCGTCCACTACCAAATTGCCGATGGGGGTTTCCTTGGTGCGCACCGTCCGGGGATTGGAGCCCACCGCTACTGCACCGTACAGATCCACACCGGAATGTCCAACTACCTTCTTGTTCAATTCGTCTACCTTCGGCTTGTACTTAGCCAGAATAGAGGCTGCCTCCGGATCGGCTGCAAACACATAATCCGAACCGTTTTTCTGATCGATGGCAATCAGGGTGTTGTTGGTCTTGTCGGTATTCTTCAGCTTGCCGGTTGCGTCCGCCTCCACGTGAAGCAGCTTGCCGGTTTTGTCAAACTCCACTTGAAGCTTGCCCAGATTCTGCGCCCGCTCACCGGTTTGCACAATGAGCTTAGGTTCGCTGTGGGTGTTGTCCACAATGGCTGCATCCAGTTTGGAATGGGAGTGGCCGCCGACGATAATGTCGATGCCCTCCACCTTCGCCGCAATCCTCCGGTCCTCATCGTAGCCCAGGTGAGACACGGCAATAATCTTGTTGATGCCCTGCTGCTGCAGCATGGCTACCGTGCCTTTTGCCTTCACTTCCGGGTCTTGGAAGGTAACCACACCCGGAGAAGAGATGTTGGCCGTGTCCACCGTGGTCAATCCGAAGATGCCCACCTGTTGGCCGCCGATATCTTTAATGATGGCAGGGTACACCTTGCCGGACTCGCCCGGGTGGCCAATACCGCTCTGCACGTAACCCTTCAGAAGGTCATCCGCCGAAAAATCCACATTGGCCGATACAAAGGGAAACTGTGCATTTTTGATAAAATTCGAAAGCGCCTTAGAGCCCTTGTCAAACTCATGGTTGCCGAAGGTCATGGCGTCATATTGCATCAGATTCATAAATGCCAGGTCGGCTTGCCCTTCGTATTCATTAAAATAGAGGGTGCCCGCGAACACATCCCCTGCGTCCAGAAGCAGCGGATTCGGCGAGCTGGCCTTGGCCTGCTTGGTGGCCGTCACCCGGCGCAGCACATTGTCCGGCGAACTGGAGGAGTCAATGTTGGCGTGAGTGTCGTTAGTGTGCAGGACAGTCAGCGGGAAATTGCCGTTGTCGGGGACATTGGGGGTAATTTCGAATACGGCTACCGTACCCGAAACCTCATTGCCCACCAGCAAAAGCGGCTTGCCTGTAGGGCTGTCTTCAGCGGCCACAAACTGCAGACCCTCGGGGCCCGAATCCCCCCTCACCTTGTCGCTGAAATCCCGGGAATTCACATATCCGGCGAAGCTGGCTTGGGCAGGGTCGGTAACATTATAAGCCATAACGCCGCCGATCCGTTCCAAACCGATAAAGGCATAGGTTTTGCCGTTGATCACGCCAATTTCAGCGTCCTCGGGCTCCGGCCCCTTGTTGTCGCTGCGGTCATCCAGATTCACATTGTCATTGGATGCGTTAAAATTAGCGGGCAGCCGTTGGGCGATAATGTTCTCCAATTGGGAGCCGCTGTCAAACACCGGTCCCGCCGCAATATCGGCGGCATCCCATATGGAGAAGGAGCGGGCGCCGAAGGCGTACAGCCCTTCATAGTAGGTTGCTCCGGTTACGGTATAGACGGAATTGGTAACGTTCAACCGGCCCAATTGTTTATTG
>JAEWAA010000170.1 GCA_023391955.1 Bacillota bacterium
CTGGAGGAGGGTGGGAACAACCTTGCATGGCTGGGGGCCGTAACGGCGGAGCGGATTGTGAAGGAGCATTTGGAGGAAATGGCAAGTTTCCAAATCGGATACGATCTTCTGGTATGGGAGAGTAACATTGTGCGGGAGGGCTTCTGGGAGGCGGCAGCCCAATTGCTGGAGAGGACGGGGCTTTTTGTCCGGGTGGAGGAAGGCAAGCTTGCAGGCTGTTGGATTCTGAAGCAGCATGAAGGGGAAAGCGCGGCGGAAACAGAGATGGAGTTTGTGGCCGACAAGGTGCTGGTACGCTCTAACGGAATCCTGACTTATACAGCCAAGGACATTGCATACCACCTCTGGAAGTTTGGTCTTTTGGGACGGGATTTCCGGTACCAGCCATGGAACGGCCCGGTTTGGACCACATCCGCGGAAGGTGCAGGAGACCTGCCCTTCGGCAGCGGCGAGACGGTGATTAACGTCATCGACCAGCGCCAGGAGTATCCGCAGGCGGTGGTGAAGCAGGCGCTGGCAGCCCTCGGTTTTCACAAACAGGCTGACAGTCTGCATCACGTGGCTTACAGCGTGGTTTCACTAAGTCCCGCCTCAGCAGCCGAGCTGGGAGTAGATACCAGTGCCGGAAAAACCTCCTACGCCATGTCCGGCAGACAGGGCATCGGTATCCGTAATCAGACTCTGCTCGCCCGGATGGAAGAGATTATACGAAGCAAACAAGAGGACCAAAACGGAATCTCAAGCAAGGCACTGGCCGCTGCCGCTATCCGATATTACCTGCTGCGTTACAGCCTGCAGACGGAGGTCGTATTTGATCTGGACCAGGCGACGGAGGTCACAGGCAATACGGGCATCTACCTGATGTATGCCTATGCCCGCTCCTGCAAGGTTCTCCATAAAGCAAAAGAAGCCTCCGGCGCTACTGCGTTCACAGTAACGGAAAGCTTCCCGCTGTTAGCCGAGGAAGAGCATGCGCTGCTGCGCCACCTGTCCGGCTGGCAGGAAACCCTTGCCGCGGCAGGAGCCGAGCTGGCACCTCAATTGATTGCCCATTATGCCCATGAGCTGGCGACGCTGTTTAACCAATTTTATGCCCGCTGCCCCATTCTGAAAGCTGGTGAGGAATCGCTGCTCCAATTCCGCTTGTGGCTGACGGACCGTACCCGGGAGACACTGGGAGACAGCTTCCAGTTGCTTGGCCTGCCCGCCCCCGAAAGGATGTAAACGGATAGCCGGGGCTTACTTACAGCTCCTTCTGCATCCGCACATGGAGAATGCCCGCATCCAGGAAAGGCTCCGTGGACACCGTATAATAACCGAGCTTGTTATAAAAGCCCTCGGCCTGGCACTGGCCGTCCAGGATGGTACGCTTCATTCCGGCTTGGCGGGCACTGTCCTCCAGCGCCTCCATCAATATGCGGCCGGTGCCGCCGCCGCGGTATTCCTTCAGAACCGCAACCCGCTGCAGCTTGGCGGTGCCATCCTCATATACTTTCCAGCGGCCGGTGGCCACAGGCTTGTCCCCTTCGGACAAAAGCACATGATGGCATGCCTCCGGGGAAACATCATATTCGTCCAGTTCCTCTTCAGCCGGAACCTGCTGCTCATCAACGAACACCTTCATGCGGATGGCCAGGCAGGCATCCAGCTCCTGGCGGGTTGTAACGGGGATAATGGTCACGGATCATCAGGCTCCTATCTATTTTTTAAGATAGGAATCATCATAGCTTGCTTCATCCCATCCGTCAAACCCCGATCCGCTTCCGGGTCCAGGAAAGCCAATTCTTCGCCGCCCCTTGGACAACCGCTGCAGGCTTAGCCTTTCCCCATTCGCTGAAAAAGCTGGTCACTCCGATGCCAATCCCAAGGGCAGTGCCGGCAGCCACCTCGATGGGCATATGGCCCAGCCTCTCCTCCAGCTCTGCCACAGGGCGTTTGCGGCGCATGCTTGGAGGCTGGCGGCCGGACAGCACCTCCACCCGCTGTCCCAGGGCATTCACCTCTACGGCGATTTCTCCGGCATGCCGCCGCACTCCCATGGCGTCCGCCATCACGATCAGGCCATAAAGAGCACTGATGGCGAATTCCATGGAATGGGTTCCTTTTTTAAGGGCCGTATAAGAAGCCAGGGCAGCCGCACCTGCGGAATGGGAGCTGGGCATCCCGCCGGATTCGGTTATCGCCGACCATCTCCATTGCCCCGTATTGGCAAACGATATGGGCACCTTCAGCAGCTGCGCGGCGCCTACGCTTAAGAGTGCCGTTCCCAAAGCACGATTCATCCGTCAGTCCACTCCTCGTATGGTAAGCTTTTTGCCTTATTAGGATAAGCGGGGAGAAGTTTTCTATGCGGTTTACCGAACGGGACATTCCGGCAAAGTACCATCCTCCGGCAACTTCTGCTACAATGGGAGAGGGACTGATAATTGTTCTGATAAGGAGTCAGCCAAACATGAACATTGCTTTTTTTCTTCTGCCTAAGCAGGAGGTCGTCTGTTTGTCCACCCACTCCACCCTCCGCCAAACGCTGGAGAAGATGGAATTCCACCGCTATACCGCCGTGCCGATCCTCAAGGAAAATGGCGCTTATGCCGGTACAGTGACAGAGGGTGACCTGCTTTGGTTCTTCAAATCCAAGCAAGACCTGAACTTCGAAACCGCCCACCACTTCACCCTGGACGATGTGCCGCTGCGCACCAAGCATGAAACCGTGCGGATCGATTCCAATATGGAGGATCTGCTTCGCCTGGCCAAGGTCCAGAACTTCGTTCCCGTTGTGGATGACAACGGCATTTTTATCGGGATTGTGCGGCGCGGCGAGATTATTGAGTATTCAGCCAAAAGCCTTTTGAACAACAGTGTGAAATAACCATGTATGCTTAAAAAAAGCAACAAAAGCCATCCCCAGTCTCCGGTCGTATCCCGGGACGGGGGTGGCTTTTTATATAGGAAAAACTACTCCTGAGCGGTCCGTCTCCAGCTGGGCCATAACAGCCTGCCGCGAGCTGCAACAGAGGCAGTCAGCTGGGCAGCCGCTCCAGCAACCCCCAGCATCAGGAAAGGAAGCATCCCGTACAAATAACGGTCCACCGGAATAAACACTTGATGTACACCCCAAAATACGGCCAAACCCGCAAGCAGATATCCGTAAGCCATCCTGCCCCGCAGCGCCATCACCGGCAGCACAGCCAATCCGGTATATACCAAAAGGAAGTGCAGCTTATTCAGCAGGTAGAAGTACCACTCCGGTACGGAGAAGGGATAAGCCCCCACCCAGAGTGTCCGGAAGAACACGCGGAACTTGCCCACCGTAAACCACCCAATCCACAGAAGCGGATCTTGGATTAGCCCCTCCCGGATTCTCCGCAGGCCCTCCCGGAATTGCCCCTCTTCTCCGACAGTTTCCCAATCGATCGTTCCCCGGAAGTAAGGATCGGTACCGCCCAGGAACGGATTGCCCGCCTCTCCCTTGGCAATGGGGATAAACTCATGGAAGGTGATCCAGTTGCGCACCCACCAGGGTAGCATGAGGATGCTGAAGGAAATCGCCCCCCGAAGGATCATGGCCCAGGGAATTCTCCTGCTTTTGATCCACAAAAAGAGGTACGGCACTACCCCCAAAGGAAG
>JAEWAA010000174.1 GCA_023391955.1 Bacillota bacterium
CCCCACCACCTCTCGGGCAGCCGGATGGTCTGTCATTTCGTACACCTTCATTTTATGGGTTCTGGCACCGCATTCCAGGAAGAAGTTATGCAGGAGATCCTCCACCAGATTGCCGCTGTTGAATACATTTGCCCCTGTCCACGGATTACCCATAGAATCAAACGGCATGGCTCCCTGTGCCCCCGCCAGGAAGTGATAGGACAGCCTCGCATCCTTCACGGCCTGAAGGGGCCTTAATTCCGGCTCTTTGTACTCCGTGGAGCCTCTCAGGCAGTTATTGATGGCATGGGATACCAGCTCCACATGGCCCAGCTCCTCCGCCGTAATGCTCATCACAAGATCATAGAAGGGCTTCAGCTTTTTCTTCGACCGGAAGTTAAAGGATTGGAAAAGATAGTTGTTTAAGGTTGACATCTCCCCGAACTTCCCGCCCAACAGCTCTTGAACGGCTGCCGCGGCATTAGGGTCGGGTTTTTCGAGCTTGGGAATCTCAATCATGATCTCATCCATGCGCTTAAACATATTGTCCTTCCTCCTTATGATGCTTATGAATTACCTTATTTCTTTAAACGCAACCTCCCGCTGGCGAAACTCCGTGCTGCCGAGGTAAGTTAGCACAAAAAAACCTTCCACACGGTCGCATGGAAGGTCTGTCTTATTTATTCTCATTTTTTCTCCGGTGTGTATACACAACCCAGTTGCTTGCCTGCCCTGGCATAATTCAATTCCAGACGTTCCCCCTGCTCCTTCATCTGAAGGTCAAACGGCGGAGCAGGCGGATTATTCAGGCCGACCGTCAGCCGGTTCTTTTTCTTTTCATACGTGCCATAGGACATTTGGGTATAATTCCCCCTAACCTCCTTCAGGGAAGCACCGCCTTTTTGAGGGGTAACCCCCCGCATGAAATGAGCTCCGGCATAACATTCCTCCGGACCGGCTGCCAGCTGCCAGCGTCCTTCAATATTTATATCTCCAGGCGGGTTGATAAACACCAGATACATGACTCCCGCGGTTACCAATACGATAATTCCAACAAGACCCATCCATTTGCGCTTCATGCCATCTCCCCCTCCTTTTTATCCTGTACCAATCTATTAATCGCAGAGGGAGGACTTTCAAACGAAAAGCGGCAGAAATTTCAGGATTTCCATATCTCTTGCAGCAAGGATACGATCTCATTCATCACCGGGTCCCGCTTCCGGTCTTTGGGGAAACCGAAGCTCAGATCCACGGACAGGTCGATGCCCTTCCAGACCTTCAGCTTATTCTCCTTCACAAATTGCATGGCAATGGGCTCAGCAAGCAGGGAACAGCCCATCTCCTGCTGCACCAGGTTGCCGATGAGCGTCTCATTGTCCACATACATAATCGTCTTGGGGACTATATCCCGCTCCAAAAAATAGTCCATAGCCTGCTGGTGGAACGGACAGCCTTGGGTTGTCCAGATCCATGACTTTTCCGCAAAAGCCTTCAAATCCGGCTCTTCATCCGGCACATCCCAGCTGTTCGGGTACACCACCACCATCGGGCATGAATGCAGCTTAACCGAGTGAATTTGCGGGTCTGTCATTTTCCCATAATAAAAACCGGCATTGATCTTGAGTGCTGCCACATCCTGGATGAAATCCTCACTTCGGGTGTTGACAAAATGGGGCTCCACCTCCGGCAGACGTTCGGACATATGCCGGATCATTTTATCCATCTGGAGAAGGTTTCCGTCAGTGTTCAGCCCGATCCGGATGGTTTCCGCCGAATCCTGGCGCAGCTCCTGAGCCTTCTTATAAAAATCATCGATGGAGAATAGAATTTTCTGCGCTTCCTCCAGAAGCTTCGTCCCTCTTTCTGTCAGGGTCATTCCCTTGGGGTTCCGGTAGAACAACGGAAATCCCGTTATTTTTTCCAGTGCTTTAATATGTGCGCTTGCCGCCGGCTGGCTGATATTCAGCTGTAGGGCAGCATCGGTCAAATTTCCCGTTAGTGCTACTTTCACAAAGGTCTGCAATTGATACAACTCCAATTTCCGACACCTCCGCAGACGCATATCATCCGGCCTTCCGTTTTTCCGATGGATCCGATCAGAACTTGAAATTAGACGGTGTAATTCCTGATAGGCTATAGTAAATCCAGAATGATTGCAAAAGGAGGTGCACAATGTCCATTTTGATTGCCATGTGCTTGTATTCATTATCCATGTCCATCTCGCCGGGACCGGTGAATATGACGATTCTTTCGGGCGCTCTCAACTTTGGCTTCAAACGTTCGTTTTCCTTCATTACGGGGGCTACTGCCGGGTTTACCCTTCTTCTGATAGCAGTAGGCCTGGGTATATCTTCTTGGGTAGCACAGCTTCCTGTTTTTGATGATCTGCTGCGTTTTGCAGGAACTGGCTATATGTGCTACATCGGCTACAAAATCATCATCTCCCGCCCGGACATGGAGACCCGGGAGAGCCAGCCCCCCAGATTCAGCCACGGATTTCTGATGCAATGGCTCAACCCAAAGGCTTGGATCGCCTGTTTGTCCGGAACGGCCGCCTTTGGCCTCGATACATCCGCTGCAAGGCTCTGGGCGTTTGTGGCTATCTATTTTATCATCTGCTATCTTTCGCTTGCAGCATGGGGTTTTCTGGGCTCCAAAATTCAATTTCTTGCCACAGTGAAGAATGGCATCCTCGTGTTCAACCTTTTTACGGGCGGCTCTATAATTCTTGTAGCCATCTACCTTCTCATTCCAAGTTAATTAAACGATCGGACGTGTATGACATAACAAAACCTTCTACGCCATGTAGAAGGTTTCGCATCCTGTTCGCAGACCGGTCCCCGTGGCTTTAAATATCATGCTCCGGCGCTTCTCCTTCTTTTTTGGGAGCGGAGCGCAGCACCTTTTTCATCTTGCTCTCGAACTTGGCCCGAGGGATCAGTACACTGTGCTGGCAGCCCAGGCAGCGCACCCGGATATCCATACCCATGCGGATAATCTCCATTTCATTGGTTCCGCAGGGATGGGCCTTCTTCATCTGCACAACATCACCCAGCTGGAATTGCTTCCGTTCCATTCTATCACCTCTGTCAAAAGAATTACTTGGGAGCTGCTTCCTTACCCCTCAGCGTTCATCTGTTCCTTATACCGGTCCAGATGATCCTTGATGATCCGCTTGATGTCCCTCTCAACGGAGCCTTGTGTGTTCGGCTTGCATTCCGCCGTAACCCGGATGGCGCTTTCCGCGGCACCCAGAGTTTGCAGGCCCAATACCTCCGGGGGTTTAGTCAGATTGGGAATGCTGTCATACGAATCTGCTGCGGCCTTGCTGATAAGTGCGATAATCCTCTCCAGATTATCTCCGTTAGCCACGGGCACATCCACAATGGCCAGCGAATTATAAATGGAGAAATTGGTCACCTGCTGGATCGACCCGTTGGGAAGAATATGTACCTCGCCTGTTGCCGTGCGAACCCGTGTCACCCGCAGCCCGATCTCCTCCAC
>JAEWAA010000183.1 GCA_023391955.1 Bacillota bacterium
GTTTACAGCGTTCCTGGAGACGGGGGATGTGCGGGGTGTGTTCACCGGGCATGACCATGTCAACGACTTCTGGGGCGAGCTGCACGGCATCCGGCTGCACTATGGCCGGGCTTCGGGCTGTGGAGAGTATGGCCAGGAAGGGGCCTATGGCAAGGAAGGCATGCTGCGGGGAGCGCGCGTAATCCGGCTGGACGAGGAGAATCCGGCGGAGTTCTCCACCTGGCTGCGCCTGGAGGATGGATCGGTGGTGGAAGCACAGCTTGTGCATCCGCCGGAGAAGGTGTGGAAGCGGATATAGTTTGATGTGGATAGCGGGGCGGGCGCACCGACGCACCCTCCCACACTTTTGCGGGGGTCTGGTGGGCCTAATGGACAGTAGGTCTGGCGGACAGTAAAACTAACGGACACAGGTTCCGCTATTTCGCTGAAACATGCCATTTTGGCCGCCGAACGGACAGAGGATCCGTTATTTGGCGATAAACAAGCGGCCGGGATACCCGAAAGCCGAAATAAAGGATCGTGTGTCCGCGAAACGGGCAAAAGGGTGCGAAAATGCACAATAACGGAACGACGGTCCGTTACACCTCCGGGATACGTTGACGAAGTGCGAAAACAGGTAAAAAAGGCTTGCCCTCGGGCAAGCCTTTTCTCTACTGCTGCATCGTTCATGCATAAGCTACTGCTTCTTATAACCCGCCATTCTCAGTAGCAGGGTAACCGCCTCTGCCCGGGTGGTGGAAGCGGCAGGAGCATAAACGCCGCCTTCCTTTCCTTCGGCAAGGCCTGCTTCCTTCAAGGCCTTGGCTGCGCCTTTTGCCCAGGCGGGGATTTGCCGGTCATCGGCAAATCCGGAATCCGCTGCGCCGTCAGCCGCAGCATGGAGCCCCAAAGCGCGGGCCGCCATTACGGCCATCTCGGCCCGGCTCACCTGCGCTTGAGGACGGAAGCTGCCGTCCTCATAGCCGCTTACCACACCCAGCCGCTGCGCAAGGCGGAGGGGCTGCTTCGCCCATTCCCCGATGACGGCCTCATCGGCGAAGGGCTCCGCCTCAGCACCGGCGGTTTCCGGGGGCCGGACGGTGTTCATCAGCATCACGGTAAACTCCGCCCGGGTTACGGCCCGGTCCGGCTGGAAGCTGCCGTCCGGATAACCCTGGAGGATCCCCGCGCCTGCCGCTTGTGTAATCACGGACTCCGCCCAGTGTCCGGAGATGTCATGGAAGGAGACGGGGGTGCCGGGCTTTTCTTGAACCGCCAGTACCGCATACTTACCAAAACCACCGGCGGATGCGGTCATTTTATTGCCTTCCACGTTGCTGTCCTTCAATTCAACCCAGGCTTTGGCTGTTTCATCATAATAGAACAGCGCTGCTTTGCGCCCTGCCGGCACTTTGGCCGGATCGAACTGAACGGTCAGCGTAAACGGTTTGGTTAACGCTGCTGCACCCTGCTTCAACACCTCATACACCCCGCCGCTCAAAGAGGAACCTGCGGGAAGCGCGGGGATCAAGGCCGCTTTCACCTGCTCCACCGTAATGGTGACTTCCCCATTAGCCGCTTGGGCAGGCACGGAAACAGTAATGAGCCCGTTCAAGCTGACTTCTCCGGCTTGACCCGCAGCAAGAGTCACGGAGCCTTCAGGTTTGGCCTTCTGGCCGCCGCCCGCCGGTCCGGAGGAGCTGGAAGGCTCCTCCTCTTGGGCCCGGGGCTGCACCTTCATCTGGTGGTTTGCCGAAGCCTGCTGCAGCAGCCCCGGCCCTTGGAACCGCCCGTCCACCGTAGTAGCCGTAATCACGGCATCGCCCGCCGCATGGCCTGTTACGTTGCCCTTAGAGTCCACGGATGCAACACCGGGGTTGCTGGAGCTCCATATAACCTCTTTCACCAAGGTTTCCTCCGGTGTCACCTGAGCCTGCAGCCCCACGGCAGAGCCGGCAATCACGGAAGCCGGTCCCGTAATGGCTACCGTCTCAGGAGGCGCATAGGAGGAGCTGCCTCCGGCAAACAGCGGACGCAGCCGCCAATAGACGCTCCACGCGTTGTTTCCTGTGCCGGTGGTATTGCCGTTTCCGGCAATCCGGAGGAAGCGCGCCTTCACAGGCTCGCCGAAGGTGAAGGTCTGCAGCGTATTTTCCGCCACAGGGGCGCTTCCGGGATTAAGGGTCAATGCGTTAAAGTAAGTCTCCCCGTCGGTAGTCCACTCCACCGGTGCGGATTCCGCCCCGCCTGTCACGGTGCCGGAGGGGACGAAGGACCAATTCTGCCCGTCCGCCGAATATTCGATGCGCAGCTTATACGTGCGGGGGCTGGTTGCATGCTGGGCAAAACCCACCTGTACTCCATCAAGGGTCTGCTCCTTTTCCCCCAAGTACATTCGGATCCATGTGGCCCCGCTGGACGCCCATCTTACGGAGGTGGGCCCGGCGTAATCATTAGGGCTCAGCACATTCACCGCATAGTTTTGATTGCCGGCATCCACCTGCTGGCCGCTGGCCATAACAATCGGGGACTTCGGGATAGTGACAAAAGACAGCTTGTAGAAATTCTTCACGCCAGCCGCATCGGTCAGTGTAATGGAGACGGGATCACCGCTGCCCACCGACGGCGGGAACACCACGTCCACTGTCACTCCCGGCTCGGCAAGTGCGGTGACGGCGGGAGGTTTGGAATAATCGTAATCCAGCGGCAGCTGGTAGCTGTAACCCGACACCTCCGGGGAGAAACCCGGCAGGGTCTGGCCGTACACCTGGAGATTCCGCAAGACTGGCTTATGGGTGCTGGAACGGTCGATAATGGGCGGAATGGTGTTTTCCTTGATAACAGCCTCCGCCTCTGCGCCGTGGCTGTTGACCAACTGCTGGACGTACAGGCTGTCCGGCATCCGGTCCGCCGCGGGAGTCAGCTTTTTATTAATCCCGTACTCATAGGCCTCGAAGTTGGGGACCAGACCCCCGTTCAATCGGGCAGCCGCCATATTCTCGGACGTGCCCTTGTCCGTCTTCTGGCGCCCCGTTTCCGGATTGGTGGCGGAGCCCAGGCGGTTGGACGCACTGTCGAACCATTGGCCCATAATATAGTTAGGCGTAAGCTGGGGCTGCGTCACCATAAAAGGCCCCGTGGAGTTGTAGATTAAATAATTGACGCCTGCCCAGCCATGGGAGGTACCCATATTCCACCTGTTTTGTAAATATATTCTTGCTGTTGTGTTATCGTACAATCCCCCGGAGGACCAGCGGAAGTGCGGCTCCGAGGCATTGGAGGTATATTCGCTGTTGCAGTCATAGAACACATTGGGGCCGGAGGTATAGGAATCCACAATAAAGGCATGGCGCATATACCGGGCATACACCCGCTGGGTAAACATAAACTGCGACTTCCGGTAATAGATCGAATACCTGCGTTCGCCTGCATCCATCAGGCTGACCGGGTCCAGGACATACCCGTCCTGAACGGTGATATTGCGGGAATTGCCGTCGGTGACAAAAGCGCTGTCGATCTGGTAGGTGACAAAATTCCGCATCCACCCGTCACGTACATTTACCATCGCCACGAAGACCTGGGCATGGTTTTCATCGTTATAGGACAGGTAATGGGAGCCGTATTTCTGAAGGGCGGGTTTGCTGTCCGTATTGTAGAAGTGGGAGATGCCTTGTATGTTCTCCACGCCCACATTCCAGAGTCTGCCGTCCTCGGGTGCTTTCACGATAGTGGACACGCCCCAGCGTCTGTCCAGATTATCGGAGAGCGGTTCGGCGAAGGTGATGGTTCCCGCTACGGCATCAATGGCTGCAATGGTCCGTTCGGCGTTGAAGGGGACACCGGCAAAGCCGCTCTCCAGGCTGCCGTTGGTCAGCCAGCTGCTGGCGCCGTCGATTTTATCCATGTACATGGCCTTCACCCAATTGGGATTCACTGCTTTTCTTACGGAGACCACATCCCCCACGGAAAACCCGTCCGCAGCCGCAACATGCACCGTGCTTTGCCCGGCACCCACATACTGGTCCGTAATCTCCGCAGTTACATTGGTGGGAGCAGACGCAGCACGTCCTGCGATGTAGATCAGGGTGCTTTTGCTGCTTTTGTCATAGGGGCTCCCGCTGGTGGTGCTGTGGTTCCCCGGTGGCGAATAGGAGGACGTAAGGGTCCAGGTGGCAATCAGCTTGGTGGTGTCCGGCTCCTCCTCCTGGCTTGCGATTTGCTGGTTATAGGGGTTGGTTTGTGTGCCGTCGCCAGCAACAGGCGTAACGCTGCCCGGTCCAGCTCCACGCAGGACCACGCCGGATTCGGATATGGTCAAGGGTTTGCTGATGCGGAATACACCCGGCTCCAGATAAACGGCGCCACGGAAGCCATCCTCCTGTACCGGGTACATGGAGACATAATCGATGGCATCCTGAATGGCCTGCCAGGCATCCCGGGTATTGTCGGCAAGAGGCGCTACCTTGGCGCGCACCGGCACATTGGGGATGGCTGTACCGCCTCCCTTGTAGCCGACACCGGAATAATCCATGATCCGGTTGCCCTTGTAATCCGGGATATAGGCAAGGCTCCCGGTCTCGTCCAGCCGCAGGGCGGGATAGGCTTCACCGGCCCAAGAATCGGGATTTACGTTGGGCACATTGGCGTTGCCCGAATGAACCGTGTTGGCAACGGACCTGTACTTGTCAAACCCGTCAATTGCCGTGAAATAAAACATATCATGAAGAGTTCTGTCCTGGTTAGCAAGGGTAAAGGAAACCCTGTAGGTACCCTTGGACAGAGCAACGGTGTCCGGTATGGTCAGCTCTGTCTGTGTGTCTGCGTTGACGGCAGGGAAGCTGTAGGCTGCAGCGCCGCCGGGACCGTAAAGCGTTCCGGTAATGGTGGTGCCCGGCAGAGCTTTCACAATGCGGAAGATTGGGAATTTGGCAGAAGCGGCTTGAGCATCCACCACAGCAGGACGGCCAACAGTCAGGCTCATTCCCGGATAAGAAGGCTCGATCAAAGCATAACCGCTGCCATAATCATTCATGTAAACATCCGAATACAAGGGTGATGTGACATTCAGCTCAAAGGGTGCCATCGTTCCCCCTGTGAATTTAAAAGCCAGTGTAGTCGTTCCTTGGGGGAGAGTCTCCAGATATCCGGTTGCGAACACAACCTGCTGGGTTCCGCCGGACGGGGCCGATAGTGAATAATCCTGGCCCATCACCAGGTAAACAGCCTCGGATACGGATGTACCGGTTTTTATCCCGGCAAGAGTATCGCCCTGAAGCTGGAGGTTGGCCGTCACGGTAGCGCCGCTTCCTTTTTCGTAAGCGCCGGAGGCAGGGGAAATAGAGGGCGCAGCGGACTCGGCAGCACTCAGCACTGACAAGCCGGAGGCGCCCAGGGTGCCTGGACTCCCGGAGAGCAAGGTGAAATGGATGAGGACATACCGTGCTGCTGCCGGAGTTGCCAGAGCACCTGTGGAGGTGGCCGTCCAGGCGGAATTGGCCGGGGTTTGGGAGGCGCCCCAGTTGGGATCATCGGGTGTAACGGCCGCCGGAACGGCTACATGCTTGGCCAGGGACCAGGCACTGTTGGACCAATCCAGGACACTGGTGCCGGAGTTGTTGGTGGCAGGCAGGTTTGTCCAGGCTTCGTCGCTTGTACTGTACAGTACATCATAACCCGACATCCGTTTCTGGACGTTGGAGAAGCTGGTGGGAATATTAAAACGGACTTCGTTTACAGCTTGAACCGAACCTAAATCCACAGCCAGCCAAAGAGAGGCGGTATTGCCTGCAGTGGGGAAAATGTTAGCGGCTGAGCCGCCATACTGCCAATAACTGCTGCCGTCATGGGAGGCGGCCAGCGGGGCCTTGCGGGTGGAATTCTCCGAGCTGGCCTTTACATTCTCCCCTGTTGCAAGCGTCAGGGAGGCTAGAAGATCGGTTCCGGGCGCAGCCGCATGGGCGCGTGGAGACGGCAGCAGGCCCATCCCCATACCGGATAATAAAGCGGCAACCAACATGATAGACAGCGCTTTCGAAAAGAATCGTTTCAAGCGTGTAACCTCCTGTTCAGTCATTTGGGCGAGCTTTCATGGAATACCATACCATAATCCCCATTCCATTAATGTCGCCGGATCATGCGAAAATATCGTTAAAATACGATGGTATACAGCCGGAAGAGGGGAAGGACCTGAGTCCATGGGATGGATCAGGCCCCGTGCCGGCCAACAGCGCCGTTACTGCTTCAGATAACGCTGGTAGGCTTCGTTTTTGATCTTCAGCACTTCATCAATACCCAGCGTCTTCAGCTTGCTGACATACGCGTCATAGGTGGCTTCCAGAGGCTGGGCGCCGAGAATCCACTTTTGGCCCATTTCGCTGGTATAGGTGTTGATGGAGGCCTCCATGTTCCCCAGCTTCTTCTCCTCCTCCGTGGTGTAAGCCAGAATCGGAATCTGCTGGCGGATATACTTGTTGTTGATGTATTCGCTGATGCCTTTATCCGCAATGCTGTTCAGGTATTGGCGTTCGTACTCGAAGTCTTGATGGAAGCTGAATTGAATCTGGGCGCCGTATTTGTAGAGATTCTGGGTCACTTGGCCGCCCTGGAGAATTTCGTCGGTGAACTTGGGCTTGCCGTCCACCATGGTGTACGTCTGTCCTTCCACCCCGAAGTTAGCCATTCTTCTGCCTTCCTCCGTATACCAGAAGTCGAAGAACTTGATGGTCTCCACCGGGTGTTTGTTGCTGGCGGAGATGCCCCAGCCGTCGGATTTCACCACTGCCCGCGCTGTAGGCTCCACAATCTTGCCCTTGCTGTTGGCGGGCGGTGCAATGGGCAGGAACTTGAAGCCGGTAATCTTATCCTTCAGCGTGTCGTTAAAGGAGGCGTTGCTGGCGAACCAGTCGTGGTTGGAGCCGCCGGTATTATTGCCGAGAAGAATATCCCGCGCCTTGGTGCCACGGGTGAAAATCTCCTTGTCGATCAGCCCTTCCTTGTACCACTTGGCGACAGAAGCGATGCCTTCCTTGTACTCCGGTTCCAGAGGTCCGTAGACAATTTTATTGTCCTTCAGCGCATAGGTTTGGTCGGCGGCCCATAGGGAAAGCAGATCATAAACACCGGACGCGGATCGGCTGAAAAAGGGGATTTCATCCGGCTGGCCGTTGCCGTTGGGGTCCTTCTCCTTAAATTCCTTCAGCACCTTGTAATATTCGTCTACCGTCTTGGGCGTCGACAGCCCCAATTTATCCAGCCAGTCCTGGCGGATAAACCAGCCGGAGGCCGCTTCACCGTCGGGGGCAAAGGGCAGGAAGTACATTTTGCCGTCGGCGGCGGACCCGTAAATTATAAACGGTCCGCTCCATTCGAAGTGTGATATATGTTACACCCGCCAGAACACCCCAAAAACCCCCAGCCTTTATGACCGGGGGTTCGAAG
>JAEWAA010000191.1 GCA_023391955.1 Bacillota bacterium
GCACAAGCATACGCCGAAGCACCTTGTTCTGTCCAGTGGTTTTTGCGGTTTTGGCCTTCATGGCCATAGCTTTTTGGGTGGCACCGCTTTCATTCAAATTGTAGACAAGCCTAGATTATAAAAGTTATTCAAATATTGCGTATAGGCAAGTTTTTTAGTTGCGGAAAACAAAAGTGTGGCATATAATCGGGGTAGATCATATACTGCTGGTAGCCTTTTTTAGGCCGTGTATGCAAATACCAATCTCAAGTCCGGTTTTTTTTATCATAAATGTTGCACGAGGCAAACTCTTTGTCCCAACGGAAAGTGAGGAAATGGCATGACAATAACAAACATACCACTGTCAGAAGCAAAAATGGGCAGCATCCTGCTTTTGACGCGGATAGAGGTTCAGGGCGTAATGCGCAGAAGACTTCTCGATTTGGGATTCGTTCCCGAAAATGAGGTGGAGGTGCTGCAGAGAAGCCCCTTGGGTGATCCTATCGCCTTCCGTGTCAACAACACCACAATTGCCCTCCGGAAAGAAGAAAGCTCGCTGATCTACGGAACCATTTTGGGAGGTGGGGAATAATGGAGGTTTACACTGTGGCATTGGCCGGCAATCCCAATACAGGCAAAAGCACCTTATTCAACCTGCTAACGGGCCTCCGGCAGCATACCGGCAACTGGGCGGGCAAAACCGTCGACCTGGCTCAAGGAGATTTTACCCACAATGGGCATGAATTCCGCATGATTGATCTGCCCGGCACTTATTCGTTGTTCTCCAACTCCAAAGACGAGGAAGTCACCAGGGACTTCATCGTATTCGAGGAACCCGACGTGACTATTGTGGTACTGGACGCCACCTCTCTGGAACGGAACATGAATCTGGCGCTTCAGGTGCTGGAAATGACCAGCCGGGTAGTGGTCTGCATCAATCTTATCGACGAAGCCAAACGCCTCGGCATCCATGTGGATACGGCGCTGCTCAGCCGCAAGCTGGGCGTTCCGGTAGCAGCTATTTCCGCCCGGAACAAAATCGGCATATCGGATCTTCTATCCATGGTGGCGTCAGTGGCAACAGGTGAGCTTGTCCCCGAGCCGGTCCGGGTCAGGTATCAGGAGGAGCTGGAGCGCAAGCTGGCGGTGCTGGAGCCTGCTGTACGGGATACCCTGGGACTGCGTTTTTCCTCTAGATGGCTGGCCCTGCGGCTGCTGGATGAGGACACAGGGCTTCTTGAGACGCTGCGGCAAAAAATGAAAGGCGGGGAGTTCACCCCGCGCAAAGGAGATGTTAACCATGGCCGATCCGCATGCCATAACCTCGCCTGATCCGCTGGACGGTCTTGTTAAGCTGGCCCGGTCCGTCTCTGCCGGGGAGCCTGTCCGCGACGCTATCGTCAGCGATATCTACCGGACCACCAAAGAGCTGGTCGCTGAGACGGTCCGCTACGAGGATAAGAAGAAGCTGCAAAGCACCTATAAGCTGGACCGGATCGTAACCTCCAAGCTCTGGGGGTATCCCATCATGTTCGCCATGCTGGGCCTGGTGTTCTGGATTACCATAGCCGGAGCTAACGTTCCTTCCGGGCTTCTGGCGGATTTCTTCGGCTGGATCGAAGGGTATCTGACCCGGGGCTTCCAGGCGGTGCATGCACCCGAATGGCTGCATGGTCTGTTGGTATTGGGCTTCTTCCGCGGCTCCTCCTGGGTGGTCAGCGTGATGCTTCCCCCGATGGCTATTTTCTTCCCGGTGTTCGCCCTGTTGGAGAACTTCGGCTACTTGCCCCGGGTGGCCTTCAACATGGACCGCCTCTTCAAAAAATCCGGCGGCCACGGCAAGCAGGCCCTGACCATGTCCATGGGCTTCGGGTGTAATGCAGCAGCCATTATGTCCACCCGGATTATCGAATCCCCCCGGGAGCGGATGCTGGCTATTCTGACCAATAATTTCGTACCGTGCAACGGGCGTTGGCCTACGTTGATCCTGCTGTCCTCCTTGTTTATGGCGGCAGGTGCGGCAAGCGGACTGCATTCCCTGGCCACTGCGATGGTGGTGATGGGCATGGTGCTGTTCGGCATCGCGATTACGCTGACCGTGTCGTGGGCCTTGTCCAAAACGGCGCTGAAGGGTGTGCCCTCCCACTACACGCTGGAGCTGCCGCCTTACCGCAGACCGCAGATTTGGAAAACCATCCTGCTGAGCTCCCGGGACAAATCCCTGAACGTGCTGACGCGCGCTCTGGTAGTGGCTGCTCCCGCAGGTGTCATCACGTGGATTCTCGGCAATGTGTTTGTGGGCGGCACCAGCGTACTGGACCATATGGCGGCGTTTTTTGATCCTTTTGGCCAGCTGCTGGGGCTGGACGGCTTTATTCTGATGGCCTTTATACTGGGCCTGCCCGCCAATGAAGTGGTGATCCCCATTCTGCTGATGGGGTATCTCTCCTCAGGAGCTATGGTGGATGCCGACGGCATCGGCAACATCAAGGACATTCTGCTGCAGCATGGCTGGACCTGGCTGACGGCGCTGAATATGATGCTGTTTTCCCTGCTCCACTTCCCCTGCGGCACCACGCTGTACAATATTTACAAAGAAACCAAAAGCAAAAAATGGACCTTCGTGTCCGCTGCGCTCCCTTTGGCTATTGCCATCGGGGTCACATTCCTCACCGCCACAGCAGCAAGGCTGTTCGGCTGGGTGTAGGTTTGTAAGGCTGACGGCTGCCGTAGGTGGCCCGCGGGCTGGAGGCGGGGCGGCCGTTGCGGACACACGTTCCGCTATTTTACACATATTCGCGTTTTTGCAGATCTTACGGACAGAGGAGCCTTTATTTGACGAAAAGGGAGAGGAATACTCCTGTTTTTGCTCAAATAGCGGCTCCTCTGTCCGTTTGTGTCAGAAAAAACCGCTTTTTGGCCAGATAGCGGAACCATAGTCCGTTAAACTCCACACTCCGCATTGCTGCCCGGACATGCTTAAGGCTTCATAATCCCGCAAGACCGCGCATAGGCTGTAACGATACGATTGTGTTTATGAGACAGCTGCACCAGCTTAGGAGGGAGAACCACGCCCATGCGCCGCATCCGCAAAAAGCTTGATCAATGGACCGCCGGAATCCTGGATATTCCGGAGGATATCGCCCAGGATATACCCCGCCTGACCATGATCGGCAACATCAGGCTGCAAATTGAGAATCACCGGGGTGTGCTTCATTTTTCCGAAGAGCGCCTGCTGTTGGCCCTGACCCGGGGGAAGGTGGAGATCACCGGGAGCAACCTGAGCATCCGGACCATTATGGCGGAGGAAGTGCTGGTGGAGGGCATCATCCGCGGGTTGGAATACATTCCCTAAACGTAAGGAGTTGTGTGAGACATGCAGCCGCTTTTTATCCGAAAGCTTCGCGGTTATGTGAGGGTTACCATCCGAGGAGGGGAGATTGAGCTCTTCTTGAACAAAGCGGCGGGGTTGGAATTCCAGATCTGGGATATCCGCCTCACCGGCCCCCGGACGGCCACCGCCAATCTGGTGTTGAAGGATTTTTTCCGAATGCGGCCGCTTCTGAAGGAGACAGGCTGCCGGGTCCATGTGGAAAAACGCGAGGGAGTGCCCTTTATGCTGGGGCGTCTGGAGAAACGGAAATTTTTCGCCGTGGGGATTATCGGCTTCTTCGTTGGCATCTATCTGCTGTCCTCCGTGGTGTGGCAGGTGGAGGTAGAGGGCAATGATACAGTGCCCACCTATGAGATTCTGCAGGCAGCCAAGCTCCAGGGCATCAAACCCTACCAGTGGACCTTCCGGCTCCCGCCTATGGACGAAATGGCCCGGGACCTGCATAGAGAGCTGCCGGATATCTCCTGGATCGGGATCGAACGGCAGGGCACCCGCATTATCATTAAGGTGGTGGAGGCCGCCAAGCCGGAAAAGCATGAGCTCTTAAGCCCGCGCCATCTGGTGGCGTCCAAAAGCGCCGTGGTGACAGAGGTGCGTTCCACGAAAGGCAAGCCTGTAGTGGAGCCCAACCGCTATGTGAAAAAAGGGGACATCCTGATCTCGGGGATCATCGGTGACGAGGTGAACCGGCAGGTGGTACCGGCGGAGGGCAGTGTCCGCGGCATCGTATGGTACGAATCCAAGCTGGAGATACCCATTGCCCCGCAGTATATGGTGTACACCGGAGAGAGCTTCAGCCGTTTTTATCTGGTTTTGGGTGGACGGGCCCTCCAGATCACCGGCTACGGCAAGGAGGATTATGCGTCGTCGGACAAGCGGGAGGCCCGTACGGCGCTGGGGTGGAAAAGCTACAGCCTGCCCTTCGGCTGGATCAAGGAGAAGGTACTGGAAACCCGTGTGGACGGCGGGACGGAAGGGCCTGAAGCGGCCAGGGCAGCGGGGATGGAGCGGGCCAAGACGGATATTTTGTTGAAGGCTGGCAAGGATGCCCGGTTCGTTTCTTACAATGTTTTGCAAGAGAAGACCGACAATGGTAAAGTGTATATGAATGTGCTTTTCCAGGTGGAGGAAACCATTTCGGAAGAATTAGCTATCGTCCAAGGAGAATGAGACATTTGACAGAAAACAACAAGCAGGAAGACACCATTAGAATTCAGGTGAAGGATGCCCAAGAGGCATTGGCCCTGTTCGGGCCTCAGGATAAATTTCTTCATATTATCGAGCAGGAAACCAACGCCCGGATTTTCTCCCGGGAGGCGGAGATTACCATCCAAGGACCGGTGAAGGAGCTGGAGTCCCTGCGGCAGCTGTTCGAGGTGCTGCTTGCGCTGGTCCGCAACAATTATGCCGTGACGGAGCGTGATGTCTCCTACGCGGTGGAGCTGTCCAAGCAGATGATGGCCGACCAGCTTCTGGAGCTGTTCAAGGGTGAGATTACGGTGACGCACCGGGGCAAGCCCATCCGTGTCAAAACCATCGGCCAGAAGAAGTATGTGAATCTGATCAAAAAACGGGACATCGTCTTCGGCATCGGCCCTGCCGGTACAGGCAAAACCTATCTGGCTGTGGTGCTGGCCGTGGTGGCTCTGAAGGCAGGCGCCGTGAAGCGGATCGTGCTGACCCGCCCTGCGGTGGAGGCCGGCGAAAATCTGGGCTTCCTGCCCGGGGACCTCCAGGAGAAGGTGGACCCGTATCTGCGCCCCTTGTACGATGCCTTAAACGATGTTCTCGGACCCGAGCAGGTGGCCAAGTCCCTGGAGCGGGGAACCATCGAAATTGCCCCCTTGGCGTATATGCGGGGCCGGACGCTGGACGATTCGTTCATCATTATGGACGAGGCCCAGAACTCCACTCCCGAGCAGATGAAAATGTTCTTGACCCGGCTTGGTTTCGGGTCCAAGATGGTCATAACAGGGGACGTGACCCAGATCGACCTTCCCCGTGGGAAGAAGTCCGGCTTGATGGAAGCCGACCGGATTTTGAAGCAGGTGGAGGAGATTGGCTTTATTTATTTTGACGAGCAGGATGTAGTGCGCCACTCGCTGGTGCAGAAGATCATCGTTGCTTACACGGAGGATGCGGAAAAAAGCGCGCCCTAAAACTGGGTCGGGTCATGTTCCGGAAGCCTTGAAGCGGGCCTTGCCCTGCTTTAAGGGACTTCTTCGATAAGGAAGGGAATGACACTATTCATGATGCGTAACAGTATGAAAGCCAAGGCGAATTTCAGCAGCCTCCCGGGAGGGTGGAAGCAGGCGGGAAGCGTGCGCTTCCTGCTGTTCGCGTTGTTTGCGGTGCTTTTGTATTGGCTTCTGGCCGACAAGCTGGTGCCCAAAACCTACGATATCGTGCCCAATACCCCGGCAAGCAGCACCATCCGGGCGCCCCAGCAGTTCCCGTTGGAGAAGGAAACCCAAAAAGCCAGGGACGAGGCTGCCGCCAAGGTCACGCCTGTCTATAAAGTGATTTCCCTGCGCAATGACACGCTGATCGATGCGCTCTACGAGAAGCTGATTGCCAACAATGCCAATTCCAGCTTAGCCCAGGAAACCAAAACCAGCCTGTACAAGGATTTGTTTCCGTCGGTGATGAGTGACTTTATCCAGCAGACCGTAAGCGGCATGGGCCGCAACAGTCTCTACGGCGCCAAGCTCCAGGAGGAAACCGGCGCCAAAATGAAGGAGCAGATCTACAAGATTCCCGAGGAGGCGTATTACAAGCTGCCTCTTCTCTCCAAAGAGGACCTGGCCGCCATGCAGCCGGTTACCCTGGAAATCGTTCAAAGGCTGATGAACGAGCAAATTTCGGATGCGGCTACTGCACGCTCCAAGGTAACGGAGCTGGTCAATTCCTCCAACCTGACGAAGAATACACAGCGGGAGCTGGTCCAGGAGATCGCCCGCTTTGCCATCACCCCCAATTCCTTCTTTGATGCGGATGCCACGGATAAGGCCAAGGCGGAAGCCAGAGAAGCCACTCCCCAGGTTGTGATCGAGAAGGGGGATGTGATTGTGGCCGAGGGGGATATGATATCCGAGGAGATCTACCAGCGTCTGGCCAAGCTGGATTTGTTGAAGGACAAGGGGACCCATTGGCCGCAAATCGGACTTTGGCTTATGGTTGCCCTGATTATGGTGGGGTTGTACGCATATCTGGAGCATACAGGCTCTCTGGCAGGCCGCAACAATGCGCAGCTTCTGATGCTGGGCTCCATCATGTTTGTCAATTATCTGGTCATGAAGCTGGTGGCGCTGGGGCAAACCCTGGATTATCCGTTTATCGGCTTCTTGGCGCCGGTATCCCTGGGGACCATGCTGCTGGTGCTTTTGATGAACGACCGTCTGGCTTTTGTGGTTTCCATTCTGACCAGCATCGTTGCCAGTGTGATCTTCAACAACCAGCCGGAGTTTCTGTTCGATTTCCGGTACGGGTTTTTGTCCATTGTCATTTGCTTCGCAGCGGTTTATTCCCTGCATAAGGCCAGCCAGCGCTCCTCCATTTTGAAGGCGGGTACCATTGTCTCCCTCTTCGGGCTGGTGGGAATGCTGATCCTGTTCCTGCTGGACAGCCATTATACGGTGAAGGACATCGCCTTTGCCAGCGCCTTTACCATTGCGGGCGGCCTGATTACGGCCATCTTCGTCATCGGGCTGATGCCAGTGTTCGAAACGGCCTTCGGCATTCTCTCGCCCCTGAAGCTGGTGGAGCTGTCCAATCCGAACCACCCGCTTCTGCGGAAGCTGCTGACGGAAACCCCGGGTACCTACCATCACAGCATTATGGTGGGCAATCTGGCGGAAGCGGCTGCGGAGGCGGTGAAGGCCGACGGGCTTTTGTGCCGGGTAGGCTCGTATTATCATGACATCGGCAAAACCAAACGGCCCAGCTATTTCATTGAGAACCAGCAGAATATCGAGAATCCCCATGACAGCATCGCGCCATCCTTAAGCACCTCCATCATTGTGG